>JBBIVS010000146.1:0-5740 GCA_037439605.1 Draconibacterium sp.
AGGTTTGATGAGAAGGGCTGATTTCATGACAACTTGCACAGGTTTTTTCCGGATTGGCCGCATTCCACCAAACATAACTACCCCCTGTTAAAACAAGGATAATAATTATAAAAACAGGTAACCAGATAAAAATTCTTACAATTTTACTATTCATATCTAATTTATTTTAAACCACATAGACACATAGAACACAATAGTTTTTTATTTTTTAGAAGTTTAATTTTTACTGCTTACTGCCAACTGCCGCTTTCAACTTTGCCTTTGCCTTTGCCTTCTCCTTCTCCTCCGCCTTTGTCTTTACCTCCGCCTTATTTAAACTTCGTCCCGTTCCAGTTTTTCGCAATATAATCGCCCACCCAGTATCCCAGTGCCATTATTGTAAGCGCCGGATTAAAGCCTCCGTTGGTAACACATAAACTTCCGTCGGCAACAAAAAGGTTATCGATTTCGTGAACCTGTCCGTATTTGTTGGTTACCGAAGTTTTCGGGTCGTTTCCCATGCGTGCTGTGCCCGCCTGGTGCTGGTGGCCGCTGAGTCCCCGTCCGCCAACATTTTGCCAGGTGTAATAAGCGCCGGCTTCCTTCAGAATTTCCTCTGCACGGTCAGACATAAACTGACAACCAATCCTGTCATATTCATGCCGTGAACCTGAAAGACGAACTGTGGGAATTCCCCAGTCATCTTTTACTTCCGGGTCTATGGTAACCCTCGATTCAAAATTGGGTATTTCCTGAAACGGCCCATGCAACCGAATTACGCGTTTAAACATGCTACGCTGGTATTCTTTGTGTTCAATTCCCCAGCGTTTTGCCCCCGGTGGACGCATTTTTGAAAAAAGATAAGGCATTGCTGTAAACTCGTTGCATAGCACACCACCACCAATAATTCCCGGATTTCCGTGATTAAAATCGCTCACTGCCATACAGGCGCCCGGGCCTACATCGTCGTAAACTTCATCTTTCATCAAGCCTAAAGCGCCGGTGTAAGCGTGCCCCTGCAGATTGCGGCCAACCCAGTCGTTGTTGTTTCCTGCGCCGTTGGGGAACAGTTTGGATTTTGAATTGAGCAGTAACCGTGCAGTTTCAATGGCTGCGGCCGAAACCACAACAATATCAGCAGTTTGGATTTGGCCTTTGTTATTTACATCGAAATATCTGACGCCAGAGGCACGTCCTTTTTCATCGAGCATTATTTCAGCAACCTGGCAGTTGGTTCGCAGTTCGCAGTTTCCTGATTGAATTGCAGTGGGGATTACCGTGTTGTGGGTTCCGCATTTGGCATTTACGGGACAGGCAAAACCCACGCAACTGCGCATACGGTAACAGGCCGGGCGGCCATTGTAGCGGATTGAATTGCGTAACATTGGAATTGGGAACGGATGCAAACCAAGCCGCTTTGAAGCATCAGAAAGCAACTGCCCTTCTCGGTTTAAGCTGAAAGGTGGCATTGGATAAGGTTTGTTCCGGGGTGCAAAAAACGGGTTGGCATTGTGTTCACCGGCAACGCCAATTTCCCATTCGGCTTTTTCATAACAAGGTTCCAAATCGAAATAGCTGATTGGCCAGTCTTCCAGGGTTGAACCTTCAACATGCCCGTATATTGTTTTCAGTTTGAAATCCTGTTCCATAAACCTCCATGCCATGGCGCCGTAACTTACTGTTCCTGAACCGACACAAGCCGCATTGTTGCTATAACTGCCATCGCTTGGCAGTACAATCCGTGTTGAGCCGTCGCTGTTAACAACCACCCGGCGATAACGTTTATCATCGGGGCCAAAAGCATTTCCCAAAACGGTTGTGCGCTGCGAAATCAGTTCGTCATCATCATGGTCGTCATAAGTTGCCCAGCCGCCGCGTTCAAAAAGCACCACCGAAAGTCCGGCCACAGCCAGTTCTTTAGCCACGACTCCGCCACCTGCGCCAGCGCCAACCACAATTGCATTTACATGTTTATTTTTCATAGACTTCAGAAATTCAATTGGTTAAACTGAAAGTTTTTCTTTCATTTTCTCCTCTCCTTGGGGAGGCGGGGAGGGGCTATTCTGTGCACATTTTGATACATAACGGTTTTGTCCCATCACGTGAGGATAATCCAGTTTCATCATTTTGTAGCTTACGTAATTGACATTTCCTCCATGCCGCGGTGACCCGTAAAATCCCTGCATGGTGTGATCGAGCATCATTCTGAAAAAAACAGTTTGATTGGTTTCTTTCCACAATTCATCAGGTAATTCGCCTTTTTCCATTTTTATCATAAATTCGGTTTGAACCGCAAATTCAAGATCATAAAATGCTTTCTGAAAAAGTTTTTGTGCTGAATTTTCGATGGCAGGGATCCCTTTCCGGTACATCTCCTGAAAACGGGTGTAAGGGCCAACCAACTGTTTGTCGAGAAAGTTGATAACATTGGCATCCGTTGCGCCGGGGTCTTTATCAGCCGGGATAATTTGTTCAGCAAATGAAATTACAGTTTTTGCTTCCGCTTCCGTGAAAAACCGCCAGACAGAATCGTATCCCGAACACGCCGGAATAAACATGACACTTCCGCAGGCCAGGCTGATTTGACGAATGAAATTTCTTCGTGTGGAATCCATAAGCAATGGTTTAAGTTATGAACACAAATTTATTTTTTATTTTTATTAGTTCAGCGGAGTTTTATTTATTCGGAATGATTCTGTTTAAAGAACAGTGTTTTGATTGAAAGACTGTATTTTTATCCCAAAAAATCGTTTTCTGATGCTGATAAAATTTATACCGATGATGAATTTGTTGTTTTCTTTCTCCTATTTTGTGGTTATGAGTATATAAGACATGAAAAGTTAAAAGAATTGAATAAAATGATTAAAAAAGGCCTGTGCAGTTTGATTTATCAGCCGAAGAAATAAGAAATCCGAACAGAGAGCAATTGGTGTTATTTTAGATTTCAGTATTAACTAAATTTTTAAGCATGAAAAACCTTTTATCCATTTTTATTGCAACAATCTTGTTTGCAACGTCGTGCGCAAAGCAAAATCAGTTTTCTGCCAATTTCGATAACATCAACAACCGTATTTGGGTTGGTAAAGATTTTTGGTCGATTCCGCTGGAAGACTGGAAAGTGGAAGACGGAAAACTTTACTGCACAGGCGAAGTATCCAATTCGAGGGTAAATTTGCTTACTCATGTTATTTCTCCGGAGGCCGGCGATTTTCAGGTTTCTGCAAAAATAATGCTGACAGAAAAAAGCGATGTTCCTGGTTCTGCCGGATTTTTGCTTGGCGCATTCGACAAGGAAGACCCCGATGTTCGGGCTGCCTGTTATTTTGGTGGTGGAATTAAAGCCGGGGTCAGTTTAAAAGGTTTCGCTTTTTTGAAAGACGAAAATGCTGATTTGCCAGAAGGTTTTGATTTTTCGGAATTCAGTATTTCGGTTACCGGAATCAACAGTTTACTGAACATGACAGTTACCGATAAGAATTCAGTTCAGGTAGAACTTTCAACACAAATTGAAGGTATACAGGGATTAATTGTGCTGGCCAATAACATGAATTTGGGTGGTAATGAAAAACCCGGAAAATCGAAATTTGCTTTCGATGATTTGAAAATTTCAGGTTCGAAAGTGATTGAAAAACCTGAGAATGCTTTCGGCCCGATTCTCTGGACGATGCAAACCCAGAGCAAAGGAACCGTAAAACTGATGGTCATGCTTCCGCCGATTGGAACTGATGACAATCAAAGCGTTAGTCTTCAATTAAAAAAAGGAGAAAATTGGGAAACTGTTGCTACTGAAACTTTGGAACCTGATTCAAGAACTGCCGTTTTTAAACTCGAAAACTGGGATACCAGCAGCGATGCAGAATATCGGGTTGAATATATCGAAAAAGGAAAAGATGGTTCGGAAACTCCGGATTATTACACCGGAACGATACGAAAAGACCCGGTTGACCGGCCGCTGAAATTTGGCGGTTTAACCTGTCAATATACTTCGGGTTATCCTTACACTCCTTTGGTTCAAAATCTTACAAAACTTAAACCCGATTTACTTTATTTTTCAGGCGACCAAATTTATGAACCAAACGGTGGTTACCAGATTAAGCGCCAACCTGAAGATGTTTCAATTTTAAGTTATCTGGGTAAATACTATATGTTTGGCTGGGCTTTTGGCGATTTAATGCGCGATGTGCCAACCATTTGTACTCCCGATGACCACGATGTTTTTCATGGTAATTTGTGGGGCGAAGGTGGAATCACCAAACCCGGTGGCGCCGGAAGTTCGGATACCCGTGGTTTTATGCAATCGGTGAAAATGGTGAACGCAGTTAACCGCACCCAATGCGGACAATTGCCCGATCCGTACGATCCAACACCCATAGAACAGGGAATGAGCGTTTGGTACACTTCACTAACCTACGGACGCGTGAGTTTTGCCATTATCAGCGACAGGATTTTTAAAACCGGCCCCGAAGCGGTTTCCGATTGGGAAGGCCTCCACGACTACATGAAAGAGCCCCGGAAAGATTTGTCGTTTCTGGATAAACCAGGTGTTGAAATGCTTGGCGCACGACAGGAAAAGTTTCTGAACGATTGGGCTCTGGACTGGGATGGAGCCAATATGAAAGTGCTGCTTTCGCAAACCGTGTTTGCAAATGTTGCCACTCATCACGGCGGAATTTCTTAATATTTATACGGTGATCTGGATTCGGGAGGCTGGCCAAAATCGGGGCGTGACAAAGTGATAAAACTGATGCGGAAAGTGGGGGCTTTCAACATTAACGGCGACCAGCATTTACCATCGTTGGTGCAATACGGGGTTGATAATTTCCGGGATGCAGGCTGGAGTTTTTGTACGCCCGCCATCTGCAATTTTTACATGCGCTGGTTTTTACCCGATGAAATTGGCGTTCCTGCCTTTGACCGGCCTGAACACGGTTACGAAAATACCGGGAAATACACCGATGCTTTTAGCAATAAAAACTATGTTTATGCCATCGGAAATCCCGGGAAAATTCCGGTTGACAAGGAAAGCAGGTATGGAAATGCTCAAATCAGAAATTCAGGTTTTGGAATAGTCACATTCGACCAAACCGAAAGAACCATTTCTATTGATGCCTGGCGTTTTATTGCCGATGTTGAAAACCCGAATCCTTTACGCGATCAGTTTCCGGGGTGGCCGTTTATTATTAATCAGTACGATAATTTTGGGATTGGTGCTGATAATTTTCTGCCGGAAATAGTTGTAAATAAGCCAAATCAGGTAATCGAAGTCAGAAAAACGGGAACAAACGATCTTATCCGCATTTTCAGAATGAAAGGAAATTCAATTCAGGTTGGATTGCACCATCCGGGTACTTTTACCATAAAAGTTGGTGATAAAACAGTTGGAAGTTTTGAGACCAAACCGGGTGTAAATAACCAATCAGTAAATGTTGAAATTTAGAAAGTTCTGTTTGTTAATTTTTAACCAGTTTTATAGTCGTGCTCGTTCAGCAGTTATGAATACAAGCAGAAAAATTCTGCATGTTAATTTACTTTTTTAGAAGTCCCTCCATTTCAATGGCAAATTGTTTCCCAAAATCGATATAACCCGCGGTATCGTACAGCCATTTGTCAGAATACCCGTAATTGTCGGTTTTTGTTATCAGCGCGGCATGACCATCCTGATTTACAAACTTCGCCTGTTGCCAGCGAACCACGTTGCCGTAATCCCAAACTTTTCCATCGTCATCATTTCCCGAGTCCGAAATGCGTCCGATAACAACCG
>JBBIVS010000146.1:5773-8371 GCA_037439605.1 Draconibacterium sp.
CAAATCCATCAGGCGTTTCAGGTTGGCAAAATACAGGTTGGCAATTTCAGGATTGTGAGCATCGCTTTCGCCCTGCATCCATAAAATTCCGGCAGGGATTAATTCATCGTTTTCCCCATCGCCGTCAATATCAGAAATTGCCCAGGCATTTTTTATGGTAGCCAGAAAATGGTCGTATTGATTAATGCCTGTGCCGCTTGTAAAATCAGGGTCCCAGCAACCAAAAGGCCCGGCTGCATCGATATGAATGGATGTTCCGCCGCGACTGTATTTAATCAGTGCGATATTTTCATTCGGAAAACGCTTTTTCATTTCAAGCGCGAAAGTGATTTCAATCCCGAAACGGTCGGAGAAATTGTTTCTTTTGAATGTTGAACTGTGACCGGCGCCATGCCCGGGTTTCAGCACTTCCCAAACTCCCTGACCACCCAGCTCAAAACTGTCGCGGGTTGAATTTCCATGAAAAATGTAAACATCGTCAACAGGTTTGTTTAGCTCCTTCGGAAGTTGGTTTACGTACCCGTATCCATCCATATTTGATTGTCCTCCCAAATAAAATACCTTGTATTTTTTAGCCTGAACACATGCGGATATCATCAGAATCAGCGCAATTAAAATTGAAAGTTGTTTCATGTATTTTTGTTTTTCATTACCAAATTTTCGGTATAAGCATGTGTTTTGTTTTTTTTGAGTATTCGGTATAACCTGAAAGTTCATTTTTTAAGGTTTCGTCTTCGAGTTTTGTTCTGATAATCAATAAAATAATAGCAAAAAAAGTAGGAATTATGCTGTATAATGAACCTGTTAACAATGGAAAACCGGACAAAGAAATTATCATTCCCAAATATCCGGGGTGTCTGACAATTTTATAAATCCCGGTATCGCAAACTTTATGTTCCCTTTCGGCCTGGATTCTGACAACACTTGAAAAGAATTTATTTTCATTTCTTGCTTTCAGAAAAACAACCTGCCCAAAAATTGTAAGAATAATTCCCAAAACATAAGTGCTCCAGTGGAAATCAGGTGACCATTGAAAACGCCCTGAGTCAAGTCCGGCAATCACAATATTCAACAAATAAATAACTGATGAAAATGCCAGAATTTTTTTGTCCCATGATTTTGCTCCTTCTCCAACTTTTGAGCGCTCTGTAATCAGTTCCGGTTCATTTCTTATCGTCCAAAAGTTCATTATAGCATTTATCATATTGGTAACCAGAAATATCCAGCCTTGAAAGTAATTAGTTTTTCCGGCGCATAAGAATAAAATCAGTGAAAAAATCAGGGATGTGATTAATGCTTTCATTAAAAACCTTGCTTTCATTTTGCATGCTTTTTTCAATTCCTAAACATTTTTATACTATCTATCTCCACCAATCTCCACCAATCACAATCATTCATTTATTCTTCCATTCCTGCATTCTCGCATTCACGCATTGTAGCATTACTTCCGGTGATCCCTGAAATTTATCCCCAGTTTTTCCAGCCTTTTATAATCGGTTTCAAGGCGTTTGGCAAAACCGTCGAAATCTTTGAGTTCCCTGTTTGTCCAGGCAACTTCGGCTTGTGCCTGTAAACGCGGCAACAGCATGTATTCGGCTTTTTTAATTGTGGCTACATATTCGGTCCAAAGATTGGTTTGAACACCCAGAATGTACCTGGCTTCTTCGGCGGTCAGTTCGGTGGGAATAGGTTCGTAACTATACACTTTTTCAACGGGTAAAAAACCGCCAATAGCCAGCGGTTCATTCTCCTTGTAGCGCGATTGGTAATAATCGATATACATAAAATCGGTTGGTGTCATAACCACATCGTGTTTCTGTTTGGCGGCTTCAATTCCGCCTTTAATGCCGCGCCAGCTCATCACGGTTGCCTGCGGCGCCAGACCGCCTTCCAGAATTTCGTCCCAGCCAATCAGGCGGCGGCCTTTCTGTGTCAGGTATTCATCCATTCGGGTGATAAACCAGCTTTGCAAATGGTGTTCGTCTTTTAAGCCGTTATCTTTGATCCTTTTCTGACAGGCATCGCAAATTTTCCAGGCATCTTTGGGACATTCGTCGCCACCAATGTGGATGAACTGCGAAGGAAAGATTTCCATCACTTCGTCGAGTACATTTTTCAGAAATACGAGGGTTTCATCTTTTCCGGCGCAGAATACATCTTTATGCACACCCCATGATTTTTTCACCTGGTAAGGCCCTCCGGTACATCCCAAAAAAGGATAAGCAGCAAGCGCTCCACCAGCATGGCCGGGCATTTCGATTTCTGGAACAACCGTAATATAACGTTCGGCGGCATACCTGACGATTTCGCGCGCCTGCTCCTGTGTGTAAAAACCTCCGTAACCAATACCGTCGTATTTATTTTCGCTGTAATGGCCCAACATGGTTTCATCGCGCCAATGCCCGGTTTCGGTAAGCAGCGGGTATTTTTTTATTTCGATACGCCAGCCCTGATCATCGGTTAAATGCCAGTGAAAAGTGTTTATTTTATACATAGCCAGAATATCGATGTATTTTTTGATAAAACTCACCGGGAAAAAATGCCTGCCCACATCGAGCATGTTGCCGCGCCAGGCGAACCGGGGCTGGTCTTTTATTT
>JBBIVS010000147.1:0-4998 GCA_037439605.1 Draconibacterium sp.
GTTATATCCATGAGGTAGTTTTTTTCATCCATGGTTCCAAAGCTTCCCTTGAAATCCATATCGAACCGGGCTTCAGGTATTTTCCAAAGAAGTTTTCCTGTTAATGAAACCTGATAAGGAATTTCAAACAGATTATCAATTTTAGGAGGTTTGAATAAATTTCCCTTTGCCGAAAATTCAGCCAGTTTTGGATAAAAAACTCTGCCATCCATATTAAGTTTAATCAAATTCTCCAGTTTCTCAACAACGGGAGACAGGATTCCCCCCAATTTAAAATCCAGCTTTGTTAAATCCCATGATAGCAGGCTGTTGGCTTTTGTCAGACCTGCAATATGGCCATAAACACCTTTTAGTCCTAACCCAGGCGGTTTAATGGGGATCGGTTTATTCCACTCTACCAAAAGGGCGACACTGTCGATTTGTCCGTTATTTAGTTTAAATCCGCCACCCAATGTATTTAAAAACATTGGAAATGATATTTCCGTACCGCAGGTTAAAATATTTTTTTCCCAGTCATAATCATAAGTGATATTTTTAAGGCAAAAATCTTCCATAATTAAACCCAGGTTTTCAACCTCCAGTCCATTAAGACGTCTGCCATGGTTTGTTACTTCATAGTTTTTCAGTCTGATTTCGGTATTATCAGGTATCGGGCCACATCCTCTGTATAAAAAAGGAATCTGAATTGTACTGCTTATCCTGACACCAAGTGTATCTCTGCGTTTAACCAATTGGAGACTGTCGATCTTCACAGGAATATTAAATAATTCAGCGCTATACTTTAATTTTGAATTCAGAAAATTGGTAATAAATCCTTCTTTTCCGAGCAGTTTAAGATTATGTTCTCCTTGTGAAATCATATAATTACCACGGGTTCCGCCCGGCAGGGGTATATTCCGGAAATAAAAATCGCCAACTGCTTTCATATCGAGATTTAATGTGTCTAAAGACATGGTACCTTCAAAAATTAATGTACTGTTCACGCTGACACGTCCATCGGTTTCCAAAGTATTTAAAGATTTGGGTTTCCATTCACCCTTTTCAAGGCAAAATTCAAAAACACCCACTTTTAAACACATTGAAGGCGTTACTGACCGGGAATAAAATGTAAGAGTCCGCACAATATCGTTGGTTATCCGGCACATAAACGATACCCCTGCTTCTGGTGTTACGAGCAGGGTATCGTTGGTTGCCCCCGGAATTTCTGACGTTTTTCCATCTTTTAATTTTATCCATTGATATTTATTTTTTGTACCCCCCACATTTACGTACAGTATTTTGCTTATTCCAATCAGTCCTTCATAAGTTTCCACTCTTTGCTGGTTATCAATATTAAATATCGGAAAGTCCATATTGGGTTCAAAATCCTCGAAGGTAAGCCGGCAACCTGTCACTTGCACTAGTGTAATGTTTGGAGAAGAAGTGCTTAATTTTGGTAATCCGGATATATTGTTATTGTTTAATCTTAGATGACTTAGTGATGCCAATAACGAATTGTCGAAGTTCCCGGTCAGTTTGTTATCGCTTGCATCGAAAATTCTCATTTTGGGAGCATTGATTTTTCCAATAGTACCATCGAGACTGTTTTTCTGAAGATATAATTCTTGTAAAACAGGAAAGGTTAGTTCAGGAATTGATCCTGAAAGTTTGTTATTGTTCAGGAAAATATTCACTGCTTTTGGAAGGACTAACAGAGGAATTGAGCCACTAATCTGGTTATTTTGAAGATCTAGCAGATAAAGTTCGGGAAAGTTGAATGCAGGCAAATTTCCTGATAACTGATTGTTGTATGCATTCAGCGTTTCTAATTTTGGTAAATTGAAATTGGGTAATGATCCCTGCAACTGGTTATCAGATAAGAGTAAATGCCTGAGTGCAAGTATTTTAAAATCTGGTATTGAACCGGTTAATTTATTATTATGAAGTGACAGGCTTTCGAGAAGTGGAAGATTAAAATTGGGTATTGAACCTGTAAATTGGTTATTAGCCAAAATTAACCAGATGCATTTTGGCAGTTGCAAATCGGGAATGTTTCCCGAGATGTTATTTTGATTAAAAGTTATGTGCGTAAGTTCACTGAATGAAAGGGCAGGTAGTGTGCCTGACAATCCTTTGTTATCAAGGTAAATACCTTTAACTTTTTGCACATAGGTAACAATTAAATCGGAACCTTCTGTTCTTTTCAAAGTATCGTTATTTATAAAGGTGATTCCTTCAACCTCAATTTTTTCCGCTTCATTTGAGGTAACCGGCCAGCCTTTTTTACCTGCAAGGCCAAGTGAACTGCCAAGTTTATTTAGCTCTGCAACATCTTTTTCATCAATTTTGAACCGGTAAAATGTTGCTGAATACAAAGGTATGCTAACAAAAATACAGAAAAAAATACCAATGCACAGAATGATGACAACTTTTTTCATAACGGCAAGGTTTATAATGGTTTTTAACAAATATACTGAAATTGAAAGGAATAGTCAATGATTTTGAATAGTACAAAGTTATATCTGGAGTTTCATATTTCAATATTTTTTATGCAACTTTTGCCTTCCCCAGCTTTTAGGTAATATATTCCTGCCAGTTAACTGAAACACAGATAACGAACCGGTACCCAACGCCAGAATGGAAAATCTGAATACTTTATTTTGCCTGATTGAATTCGTTCAAACGGGCTTGAAACTTTAACCCTGAACTTCCCTACTTCCCAATACCCTCCATATTCCTGTGAAACTCGTCTTTGTGAGTTTTGCCAGCTTCGGCGTAGTGTGTAATTCCTTCGTGCTCAACAATGCGGGTGAATTTCGCGTAGGTGCCGTCGTAAACAGCTAATTCGGGAGATTGCCTGCATTTCAGGTAAAGTAAAGGCAGTTCTGCCATTTCAACACGGCGGAGGATTTCGGGATTGTCGGCCACCTTTTCAGCTTTCCTGAAAATGGCTTCGGCATCGGGTATAAAGTTTCCCGAAAACAATACATCATCGGGCGACAAACCCAGATGGATGTGGGTTTCGGGTGTGACCCGGCCGTGCAGGTAGTAGAAATATTCGCGCACAAACTCCCCTGCCCGTCCGTAATATCCGTACATGAAGTCGTTTATCACTTTTTCAACATTGCAATCGGGGTTCCACAGCAGTTTGGAAATCAGGTAAGCACGCAGTTCGGCAAATTCGCCGCCACGACTTTGATACGCCGCCTGTTCCATAATACCGATGGCATTGTTTTGCTGTAAGGTTTTAATGTTGGGTTGCAACACTTTAAAGTTGGGGTAGGGCATAATGTAGTGACTGAAATTCACCACGTAATCCCAAATATACAGGTGCGGCGAAATGGCCGACCAGCCTTTTAAATCAGCCAAAAAGGACTGGTTTTCAGGGCAGGTTTCGAAGTCGTGAGCGAAGCAGCACTCAATACTGCACAACCTGACAACAACATTTTCGCGAGGTTTGATATTTACAGGCGGTTTACGGGTGTACTGGTAAGCCAGCGTGCCAATAAACTTGTTTGGAAATTCCTTTTCAACAGCTTCGGCCACCTGGTTTACAAACCATATAATAACGCCCGATTCACCGCCATAACTTTTTGCAATTTTCTGGCAGTTATCGCACTGGCAAGGATTGTACCAGTCGTTTTGCGATACATCGTAAATCAGGTATTCGGGGCTTTCCGTCATCCGTTTTTTAATCCTTTCGGTAATGATTTTCAGCACATCGGGATTCGAAAGACATAATTGTGCCCTTTCATAAATGCGTTTCCCGTCAATGAGACTGTAATATTCAGGGTGTTTATCGTAAAATTCCTCCGGCGGCATCAATGGATAAAACGTATGCACAGCCCAGTAATTCTCGGTTCCACCCGGTTGCGGATTGGTTTTGTCGAATCCAATTGTTCCGTTCATCCGGTTGCGGGCTGCCCAGATGGGGTTAAATGCCTCGAAATAGAAATCGTTTCGCACCCTGATTCCGGGTTTTTCGGAGTGGGCAAGCCTTTCAAAACTATATTCGGTTTTTTCGGGAGCAACTGCAACCGTGGGTGTGTACCAACGGCAACCCAGTTCATTTTCGAGGAACGACATTACACCGTACATGGTTCCGCGCTGACTGCCCCCGTAAATAAAGATATCTGCCCCCGCATTGAAATAGGTGAACGATTCATCGGTTGAATCGGGTCGGGCAATGCCAGTCAGGTTTTTTACCTTTTCGCTGTAGCCCAAGTAAATTGCCGGGCCTGAAAAATTTGCATCCGTATTTTCCACCAGAATTTTCACACCGCTGACCTCATCAATCCAGTGTTGTAATTCTGAAGCTGCCCATTTTTCAGACGATGAAGCCCTGTTGTCAACCACAATCCGGTAATCCGATTTTTCATTTGAAAACAGGGTGTATTTCTGTCGTTTTCCTGCAAAAAAGGTGGTTTCCTGCGGAATGATTTCGCCGGTTTTCAGGGTGGTGGTGAGTTTCAGTTTATAACCGGTGTATTCATCGGTTTTTAAATTGATTGTTGCCAGAAAATCGGAGCTTCTGTTTTCCTGAACAACAGTTTCACCGCAGTCGGTGCTGATTTCTACGAAGCAGTTTTTTACAATTTGTTTCAAAACAGATTCTGAAAGGGTTGATTTCAATAGAACTGCGCCACCTAATTTTGGAGTTATAGCGAATAAATTTCCGTTTTTACTGAACCCGGCAACCGAAAACGGGAGAAACCGCATGCAAAATCCCCATGAATTGCCGCGTTCCTCCACTTTGATAAGAATCGAGTTTTTGCCTTTTTTCAGCAGTACCGGAATCAGGTCGTCATCGGCAAAAAGACCGCGTTCGGTGGGTAAATCCCAAATCTGCTCACCATTCAGCCAAAGCCGGCACCCATCGTTGCTGCCAAGAGAAAGAATTCTGATTCCTTCTTCCGGCACTTCGATTTCGGTGTAACCGTAAGCCAGCACAGGTGCATCTTTCGATAATGCCAGGTCGAGATTGACCATCGAATCGGGGGAATGAAACAAAAAGCACTT
>JBBIVS010000147.1:5008-8360 GCA_037439605.1 Draconibacterium sp.
CGCCTTTGAACTGAACACTTTTTCCAACTTTCAAAACCGGGCTTTTTTCGCCACCAACCGTTTGCAGGTAATCGGTTTCAAATCCGGGAATGTGTTTCCACTGACCTCCCGAAGGATTTTCCTGTTTCTCAAGATGAACCGGGCCAACCAATATCCAGTTTTTCAGCCACTGGCCGTATTGCAGGTTTTGAACTGTGAAATCCTGAGCTGTCAATACCCATGAATGGCAGAGAAAAATGACAACAATTATAATTACATGTGTTTTCATATTATTCGGTTTAGTTCGCTGTGATGCAGCATTATTTCAATGCTTAATTGTTTGTTTTTCAAAGATATCGCGTCACTGTCGCTTAAAAAAAGTATAATTTTTACAATCCATCTCCATTCTAAACCATTCATCATCAATGCTTATGAACATTCACCATTCTCTTTCAATCTCCACCAATCACAGTTTTAAATGATGCCGAATAATATACAATTTTTTTTGCCACAAAGTCACAAAGACACTAAGATTCACAAAGAAAACCCCGAGTCTCTGCCAATCTTTATCAATCTCCCCCAATTCCTTCATTATTAAAGTATTCATGCATTCTCGCGTTCTTTCCCCCTTGGGGGAATAAGAAGGGGGCTTTCACTTTTTCACCATCCAAATCTCAGCCACCTGCGAGCCGCGTTCGCCTTCTCCTTTGTCGTCGTCACGGCAGGTCCAGGTAAAATGGACTTTGCCATCTGCTGTAATTTGTTTGGGCATGGCAAATTCGTACATCGGTTTAGTTCCCATGCGGATGTAGTTGTGAATCAGCTCGCCGTCGGCAACCAGTTTCATGTTCGAGCGGAACCGTCCTGTGTAGGCGATTCTCAGAATGTATTCAGCTTTGGGATCGAGGTTGTCGTACTCCATTTCCAACGGGGTGTCGTACAATGTGTTGATTTGGTTCATCCAGGCCAGCGGTGTGGTTTGTCCTTCAAAACCTGTGGCAACAACTTCGTGAACCCAGTCAACACCGGTAAGGCCAACACCAAAACTCACCCGTGGTGATTCGAGACTCCCGGGATCTTCTTTCCATTTCTTTTTTGATAATACTCTTTTCCATGCCGAAGGACTCCCAAAATTATCGTAAAATCCGCCCGGACCGGGATTGGTGCGGTTCAGCATTTTTTCAATAGCCGTGATTCTTTCTTCTTCACCGTTCAGTTTTTCAATCTGGTTCATCTGATCCATTAACCACAACGCATCATTCAGTGGAATATCGATATTGTCGATAAAATTGCCGCGACCACTTGCCGCATGATGTTTTTCAATGGTTAACTGTGCCCCGAAAGTCCGGAAAAGCGAATCGGCAAGCGCAATACAGCGTTCTTTTAACTCGGGTGAAACAGGTTTTTCAACAGCCAATGCCAAAGTGTTCCTCGCATCGTGTATTGCAATGTAAGACATGGTGTTTTTGACATTTTCCAGGATATTGCGCGCCTGCCTTTCGAGACTGGTTTCATAAATCAAACGTCGCTGAATGTAAGCATCATAATATGCCCGGATAAGGGCGTTTTGAAATCGCGGATTGCTTAACACATTTTGCGGTGCGGTTTTTTCCATTTGCTGCCATTGTTGCAGCGTTCGCTGAACGTTTAGATTGGCAATAAGCGGACCGTGGAAATTCCGTTCTTGCGCCACTAATCCCTGCGCTACATTGTCAGTATAATCAGGCCCGATAAAATAACGGGCATATTCGCGCAGGTTCTCCAAAACCGGCGATGAAGCATCCCAATCCTGGCAACTCCAGATGATTTTGTTTACATCGTCGTTGGTGCCTTCGGAATAACTGATGCTGCCACTGGCCAGCGGTGCATACAGGTTGTGGATGTATTTTTCGTCTTCCGGACGCGGATTTATGCACTCGCGGCCCAGTGTCATTGCAAAGGCGATATCCCAGTCGGGCACCGGGTACTGGCAACTGATGCTGTGGGTAATGTCAGGGTACAAACGGATTGCAACGGACGGTTTTACCAGTTTCTTCACTTCGGGCAGCGGAGTGCGGATCCAGGGACCGTAAACGATGCCGCCAAACCAGTTGTATTCCCTGTTTACATGTTCGTAAAACTTGTAATACCAATCTTTCGAAGGTTTAAAAACCTGAGGTGACACCCAGATTTTTGCATTGGGGTGATATTGTTGCAAAATCTCCGCTTCGGTTTCGAGCCAACTGAAAAGTACGTCGGGTTCCAGTTCGCCGGGATCGCCTCCCGGAACAAAAAGTGCATCGAGTCGCGGAACAGCTTTGAAAATCTTGTGTCGCTCCGCAATTTCTTTTTTCAGTGAATCGGGGTGTTCATAATCTTTTCCAATGTTCGGGTACCACATCCACACATCCATTCCGTATGAATCACAGATTTTCGCCTGTTCCGGAATCATTTCAATGGCAGGTAGTTTCATATGAACACTGGTAAAATCATCGTCTGTGCGGGGAGGCATAATTTCGATGCTGTTGGCGCCAAAAATGGCTAAGTCGCGGATGTAGTGGTCAAACTGAGCCGGTGTCCAGGCATCGTAGGCATTGGTTTTTGGGCGGTATCCGAGTTGGTGGCCGCGGATTGGATATTGAGGTGACGAGGCAACTTTAAATCCTGAAGGAACCAGAATCTGACCCGGCCTCATTTCCATGGTTCGCAATAATTTGCCAACTCCATACAAAACTCCGCGGGCATCGGCGCCAGTTACAGCAACGGTTTTGGTTTCGGGCGAAACAGCGATTTTAAATCCTTCGGCTTTTATTGAAGGCAGTTCAGTCAGCAGTTTTTGGATATTGACAGGGAAATTGGCAGTTTGATTTGCCAAACCTACATAAATTACCGGACTGGCCGATTTGTTAGGTTTGTTACTCACCGGCACCAGGATGCCTGTGCGCTTGACAACCTCTTCCTGAAAAACCGAAACAGCTTTTAGTACAACTTTATCGGTCTTTTCGAATGAGATGATGGTGGCGTTTGAAATGTCGGTATTATGAGCGTTTAAACCGTTTGAATAAAAAAATAACGAGATGGCAATAACGGTTATGATGTAAAAAATGTTATTCATTTTTGACTTATTTATTGGTTATTTAATCATATTACTCTGAATGTACTTTAATGCATCCTCCCCTGTAACTTTTACATCAGGTTCAACTCCCTCATTATTTGTTGTTTTTCCATCAGCGGTGTAAAATCCGGCAACCGGCAGGTTCAGCTTAAATTGCTTGTTGATGGGCAACTGCTCTGCCAAAAATGTGGTACCGACAGTTTTCTGACCAACAATTGTTGCGCGTTTTTCCAATTTCAGCAAATAAACCAACGCCTCCGAAACCTTCGAAGTTCGGTT
>JBBIVS010000148.1:0-8351 GCA_037439605.1 Draconibacterium sp.
TTCCGCTTGTTTTCGTGCATGCGCCACATTTTGTAATAAGCGCCATCACTCATTTTATCGTCCTTCGGTTTGTTAAAGAGCCAGTAATCAAGGTCGTGAATGTAAGCGCCTTCGCCATGAACCAGGTCACCAAACATTCCCTGCCGAACCATGTTTAGTGTTAATAATTCAAAGAAATCGTAACAGCAGTTTTCGAGAATGACACAATGTTTACGGGTGCGTTCCGACACCTCAACTACTTGCCAGCACTCTTCAAGTGTTTTAGCTGGGGTGACTTCAACAGCGGTATGTTTTCCGCTTTCCATTGCAGCCACTGCCACCGGAACATGCCATTCCCAGTTGGTACATATATAAACCAGGTCAACATCCCCGCTTTCACAAAGTGCTTTAAAACCCAAATCACCATTTACATATTCTATTGCCTTTGGCAGACCCGCATCAGCAAGAATTTTCTGAGCTCCGTCAACCGCTGCCTGCCTGACATCGCAAAGTGCCGTAATTTCAACACCTTCAATAAAGGTCATCCGCTCAACAGCACCCGAGCCGCGATCGCCAATTCCAACAAATCCAACCCTTACTTTATCCAGTTCCGGCGCGGCATATCCACACATGTTAAATGTCATGGGAGGATTGCGGTATGCTGCTTTTCGAATTTGTTCAGATTCTTCGGGTGAAGTAAACCTCTTCGACGCCATCAGCGGGGTTGCTGCCAAAACTCCCGATCCTAAAGTAAAATTTCTGATAAAAGACCTGCGATTTGTAGTCATTGGTGTAATTCTATTTGCTTACTTTAAAATATAAAAGTACCGCCAAACTTATTAAAATATTTTGAAAGCAAACCACCTCTGCACGCCATTCCTTAACCCAAAAATTTATTACAGGTTCCCGGTGTCATAATTTGTTGAATCGCATTTCTTTTTTGATTAACTTGTGTGCATTAACCATTAAAAAATATATTATGTACCATTACAAAGCAAAAGTGGAAAAGGTTGTTGATGGCGATACCATCGACGTAATCATTGATCTTGGTTTTAAAATCACCACATTCCAGCGAATTCGGTTTGCCAGGATAAATACGCCTGAAACATTCAATGTTAAAAAGGACTCGGAAGAATACAAAAAAGGAATGGCGGCCAAACAATATATTGAACAGCGCCTGGCTGCCAACAATAACGAGTGTGAGCTAGCAACAGAAAAAACAACTGAAAAATATGGCCGTTACCTTGGAACAGTAAAATTGGCTGACTCGGAGGTTAACTTAAATGACGAGCTGGTAGCGAAAGGTTTAGCTATTTATGTAAAGTACTAATTAAAGATGACTTTATACTATGCAGGTAATTTTATGTTCGGGTGGAGCTATAGGAAATGATTTGGCGAAAGAATTAAAAAAATATACAACAATAATTCGGCTTGCCAGCCGGAATCCAAAAAAGGTAAATGAAGATGATGAACTGGTTAAGTGCGACTTAACAAAACCCGCTGAAGTTAATGCGTCGGTTAAAGGATGCAATGTTGCATACCTTACCTTTGGACTACCTTATAAAACAAAAATTTGGCAGAAACATTGGCCTGTAGCGATGAAAAATGTAATTGCAGCATGTAAAAAACACAAAACCAAACTTGTGTTTTTCGACAACATTTACATGTATCATCCCGACAAATTAAACCCCATGACCGAAGAAACAGAAGTTTTGCTGGTAAGTAAAAAAGGAAAAGTCAGGGCTGAAATTGCCCAAATGGTTTTATATGAAATAAAAACCGGAAAACTTGAAGCGCTGATTGCCCGGGCAGCAGATTTTTACGGCCCGGGAATTACAAACAGTGTTTTTAACGAAGTTGTTTTCAAAAATCTGAAAAAAGGGAAAAAAGCCAACTGGTTCTGTTCTGTCGATAAACTGCATAATTTCACGTTTACCCCAGACGCGGCAGAAGCCACAGCGCTTCTGGGAAATACTGAAAGCGCATACAATCAGGTTTGGCATTTACCAACAGCTGCACCGTTAACGGGCAAGGAATGGATTGGAAAAGTAGCCAATAAACTTGGAGTTGAACCGAAAACACAGGTTGCCTCAAAATCTGTTATACAGTTTTAGGGTATTTTTAATCCGGTAATGAAAGAGTTTGTTGAAATGCTGTACCAGTGGGATCGCGATTATAACTTCGACAGTTCGAAATTTGAAACTGTATTTAAAATAAAACCCACACCTGTTGACGAGGCAATCAAACAGATAATTCAGGCTGGTTAAAACAATTAAAAGTAATAATCTGTTTAATAATCAAATGTAAAACAAGGTTTTAGCGGATTAAAAATGGAAGCAATCAGCGAATTTTTAATGACAGAGGTTGGTTTAAATCAGTCAACACAACATAAGCTTTTGTTATCGCTTCTGATTCTTTTATTTCTATGGTTTTTAAGAATTGGACTTTTACGTATTGTTTGGAATCAAACAAAAGATGTAAAATTACGTTACGAGTGGAAACGGTCGCTTTCACTGATAATTCCATTAATCGGCGTTATTATAGTTGGCGCTGTTTGGTTGCCGGCGTTTAAACAATTCGGGGCATTCCTGGGATTATTTTCTGCAGGTTTGGCCATTGCCTTAAAAGATCCGCTGACCAATTTTGCCGGTTGGATATTTCTGTTGTTTCGAAAACCTTTTGTGGTTGGCGACCGGGTTCAAATTGGAGAAAATGCAGGCGATGTTGTCGATATCCGCATATTTCAGTTTACATTGCTCGAAATTGGCAACTGGGTTGATGCCGACCAAAGTACCGGACGAATTATTCATATACCAAACGGGAAGGTGTTTGTTGTGCCTCAGGCAAACTATACCAGTGGTATCCATTATATCTGGAATGAAATTCCGGTAAGACTAACCTTCGAAAGCGACCACCTGAAAGCCAAACAGATTTTACAGGAGATTGTAAACAATTATTCCCAAACGGTTATTGAAGATGCCGAAAACAAAATTCTGGAAGCCAGTAAAACCTATTTAATCTATTACAAGAATTTGACACCTATTGTTTATACCAAAGTAAAGGAATTCGGAATACAACTCACAGTCCGGTATCTTTGCAATCCAAGGCAAAGAAGGGGTTCAGAGCATGAAATCTGGGAAGAAATCATTGCCCGGTTTAAAAAGCAACCCGACATTCAGTTTGCCTATCCCACTACCCGGTTTTACAAAACTGAGTGAATTTTAAGGTTTATAAAAAGTACATCCGGCTTCAAATTAAAAATAAAATGTTTTGTCAATGTAAAAACAATTAATACATTTGCACGCACGAAAAAAAGAGGTTAACTGCCTCTTTGTTCTTTGTAAAGGTGAGGTGGGTGAGTGGCTAAAACCAGCAGTTTGCTAAACTGCCGTACGGGAAACTGTACCGCGGGTTCGAATCCCGCCCTCACCGCCTAATAAAATATTACCGGGGTATAGCGCAGTCCGGCTAGCGCACCTGCTTTGGGAGCAGGGGGTCGCAGGTTCGAATCCTGCTACCCCGACTAAGAGAGAAATCAAAAAACTCCAAAAGCCTGTAAATCAAATGATTTGCAGGCTTTTTTGTTTTTAAAATGTCAAAATAAACCATAAAAACCCAAAGGAAATGTGAGTTATAAGGTGAGTAAAATTTTCAAATATTTGACTCACCTTTAAAGACTTAAAAAACTGAATATATAATGGTTACATCGGTTTAAATTCTTTCGGAATGGTCCTTTTTGGTTCACTTTAGTGAGTGTTTTAACCATTTTCAGGTGAGCTAAAAGGCAACCTTAAACAAATTAATTTAAATTGATATGAAAGCTATTAGCACCTTCGGCGTTCATTTTGTGATCAGAGGCAACAAATCCGACAGTGAAACATCTACCATTTATGCAAGAATTACAATCGATAAACATCGATTTGAGATTTCCTTGAAACAAAAAATTGCTGATACAAACTGGAATTCTGCACGGGGAATGGCAAAAGGCAAGAGTTCAGAAACTGTTTTGAAAAATAAAAGTAAAAAGTTTATGTGCCAATTAACAGGCATCTGTTAAGAATTAAAATCGGTTTGGCGATAAAAAGTCGCTGTAAAAACTACCCGTGTTATCTTCAACAATACTACTAATTAAATTACCTGTGACTGGTGCATTGCTCACTCCCATCATGGCATGGCCGGTTGCAACCAGCAAATTTTTAACCTGACTTGTTCTTCCAATCAGTGGCAGACCATCCGGTGTTACAGGTCGAAGTCCTTCCCATATTTTAAGACTTTTGGCCTGAACTTTTGGAAAATCCGGGAGCGCTTCAAGGGTGCGTTCGAGCATTGCTGTACCCGTTGCAGGTTTATCTGGCCCGTTTTTCCGTTAAACTCCATGCCACTCCCGAGGCGCAGTGTATTGTTATAAGGTGTAATTGCAACCCTGGCTTCGGTGAGGATTACCGGGGTTTTCAAATGAACGGAAGTGTCGAAGAAATCAATGCTGTATCCTTTCCCCGAAATCAAAGGAAGTTGAATCCCAAGTTTTTTAACCAAATCCTTTGAAAAAATACCTGCTTCCAATACAAATTCATCAGCTATTAAACTCGTCGAATCTGTTTCTGCTCTTTTTATTTGTCCGTTTTGAATTTTCAGTTCAGTAATTTGTGTTTTATAATGGATTCTTACTCTCCGTGTGTTTAACTCGTTTTTAAGCCATTGCAAATATTTGAACGGGTGAAGCTGAGCATCACTTTTGTACCAGACTGCCCCAGAAATATTGAATTTTACATCCGGTTCAATTTCAAGCAATGCCTGTTTATCCAGCGTCCGTGTTTCAATACCCAGTCCGTTTGCCATTCCGGCGATTTCAATTTCCTCATCAAATCCTTTAGAAGTTGCACAAGCCATCAGCAATCCCCGTTCCTGCCATTCCACATTTTCAGAACATTCACTTAAAATTTCCCTGTACAAATTCCTGCTTTCCATGTTTAAATTTAAAAGCACAGGGGCAGTTTTTATATCATGTTCTTTTTTGCCGCCTGAATAAACTTTAAAAACCAGGGTATCTGGCCGGTATTTTTTAGTATAGAAAAAGCAACGGGGCTTTTTTTGTCGAACATCATCTTCATTCCTGCTTTTAACATGCCAGGAACTGCAAGCGGTACAAAATGGCTGGGGACAATCAATCCGCAATTCCCATAAGAACAGCCATTTGTATCCAATTCTGAAGCTGCTTCTATAATTTCAACATCATGTCCGTTTTTATTCAAAAAGTAAACACTATGCAAACCAATTGTCCCGGCGCCAATAATGATTATCTTCTTTTTCAAGGTTTTTTTTAAAATGAAACCTTCGGGCCACAGTTTTTTGAGATTCCTGAGATGGCTCACATTAAGCGTGTTTTGGATTTGGCTTCTTTGGGTATTAAAATTGAAGGGGAAGACCGTGAGCAAGTACAAAAAATCTTACAATCCATCGATTTGCAGGAAGGATTTCAACGATTTCAAAGTCTGCTGTCAATCCTTGATATCTGTGCTAAATCCGATTCCCTGAAAACCCTCTCTTCGGTGCCCTATACATCCCCTTTAAAAGATACGGAAAACGAACGGATCAATGTGGTTTTTAAATTTCTTTCGGATAATTTCAGAAACGAAATAGCGCTCGACAAAATTGCCTCGGTTGCAAACATGACTCCCAATGCCTTTTGCCGCTATTTTAAACAACGAACCCGAAAAAGCATTCACGGTTTTTCTGAACGAAATGCGCATAGAAATGGCAGCAAAACTCATTGCCGGCAGTCAGGACAGCTTTGGAAACATTGCCCAGGAATGCGGGTTTAACAGCATCTCTTATTTCAACCGGCAGTTTAAAAGAATCATGCAAACCAGCCCGATGGCGTACCGGAATAAATCCAGGTAATTGAAAATAAATCTCATTTGATTAATTCTTAATTAAAGTCTTCTGAAGGTAGCACGTAATAAGGTTTTGGTTTTATGCTGACCATTCCTACTAAGGTTAGCGTCAGATATCAGGTTTTAGGACTTTATTTTTAATTACTTGTTCTTCAAATAGTATTATAAAAAACCTTATTCATGTTTTTAGACCTTAGTAGAACATTTAACAACGCAGACCTAAACCTTATTTTTACTCAAACGACTGGCCTTCAGCCTCTGCCTGTGAAATAAGAAAACTGGCCACATAAAAATCACGATCCACTCCAATCGTTTGTATTGGTTCTTTCGGACTCAGATTTTGCCATTTCTGAGTTGGTTCCAGCCATTGAACCTGACCATTGATATGCGCTTTGATTTTCATTTGAAATCCCTTCACACAATTTCCCCAGCGATACGGCATACTGCCGTTTAAAAGAGCATATTCAAAAGTCGGAATGCGTGTGTCGCGCAGATATTGGTCGAAAAATGGTTTTAAATCCAGTCCGGTTTGTTCAGCAATATAGTTTTCAATCTGTTCCGATTTTACTGTCTGATGATAAAATTCCTTGTTTAATCCCCTGAGAATCTGCCGCCATTTCTGGTCATCGTCAACCAATTGCCGGAGTGTGTGCAGCATATTCGCTCCTTTCGAATACATATCGCCTGAACCTGTTTTATTCACACCGTAAAAACCGATAATGGGTTGGTCGTTGGAAATATTCAGCCGGGTTCCGCGGCAATAAGCTGCACTGGCATCCTTTCCCCAGAAATAATCCACAAACAGATTTTCGGAATAGGCAATAAAACTTTCATGAATCCACATATCGGCTTCGTCCCAATTTGTAATGCTGTTGGCAAACCACTCATGCCCCGATTCGTGAATGATGATAAAATCAAACTTCATCCCGTACCCGGTTTTACTTACATCACGGCCACCGTAACCATTTTTGTATCCGTTACCATAAGTAACCGAACTTTGATGTTCCATACCCGGATAGGACACGTCAACCAGTTTGAACCCATCTTCATAAAACGGATAGGGTCCAAACCAGTGTTCAAACGCTTCCAGCATTTTCGGAACCTGTTTAAAATGTTCCTTCGCCTTTTCCAGATTATACGGAAGAACCCAGTAATCGCAGTCGAGATTTCCTTTTTCGCCTTTGTAAACTTCGCCAAAATGCACATAATTGCCAACATTTATATTGACACCGTAATTATTAATCGGGTTCGATACAAACCAATGAAAAGTGGCTGTACCATCAGGATGATGTTCCTGTTTCCTCAACCGCCCGTTGGAAACATTAATTAAATGTTCGGGAACAGTAACACTGATTAGCATACTGTCAGGCTCATCATAAGGATGGTCTTTACAGGGCCACCACAAACTGCCGCCGTCTCCCTGATTGGCTGTAACAATCCAGTGATTTCCATCCTTATCCCTGCCCCAACTCACGCCGCCATCCCACGGAGGCCTTTTACTGATTTTGGATTTTCCTTCGAATTCCACAACCAAATAATTGACATCTCCCTTTTTCAGTTGTTTAACAAGCTGAACAAACCAGGCATTTCCATCACGGGTAAATTTTTGGTTAACACCACCCTGTTTAACACCTGTAATTTTCATGGGTGGCTGCAGGTCAATCTGCATCAATCCGTTTGGTTCAATCACCCGGTAACCAATTAAGTTACTTCCTTTAAAACTGCTGTCGGCGGGATTCACCTTTACCTGTAAATGATAATAAGTTAAATCCCACCAGGCGCGTTCAGCAGTGATGCTCCCCCGCAGTGTGTCCTGACGGGTAAAGGTCTGTTGCGGGAATGCTTCAAATGCACAAAAAACGAAAACAATAAGTACAGATATTTTTTTATTCATTTTCCAAGTTTTGAAATAATAATCATGTAAATATTTTATAACAATCCTAATTTCAGAACAATATTGATAAATTCAACATAATTTCCAATCAAACCGAAACATCAGTCATTAAACCATTTAATAATTTCATTTGCGATTAAATCATGCCCAATTCGTTGGGATGATTCACCTGCGACATGTATTTTGCCAACTGTTCTTTATCGGAATAAAGAAACTCAAATGCCTTGTAACTATCGACCAGCCCCACCTGATTTTCCATCGCAATTTTCCTAACCTGGTCGGAATGCTTCTTCAATTCATTTTGTGGCTCGGTATAATTTACGTTCTGATCGGGCGACGGCGTTAGCAAAATCACTTTTATTCCACGATCTTTTGCTGTTTTAATCATTTGATTCCATGCCGAATATGCCTTCTCCAATCCAACACCACGGTCATTCAGACTATAATCAATCAGTATTAAATCGGGTTTGTGAATGAGCACCTCACGCTCAAAACGTTCAGCGCCTTTTACCGAATTCTCGCCGCCAATGGCTGTAACAATTACATTTACAACCGCATACGGATAAATTTCCTTTAACTTTTTC
>JBBIVS010000149.1:0-227 GCA_037439605.1 Draconibacterium sp.
TAAAATTAATTTTAACACAAAAAATAGTAAAAATGAAAACTGAACAAAAAAGAAGGGATTTTCTGAAAATTTCAGCGGCAGGCGCTCTGGGAGTTGTTGCGCTCGGTCCAATGGCTTGCAAACCTGGCGCTAAACAAGCCGCTCAACCTGTTGCGGTTGATCGCAAAAGCTTGGGCGTTGGTCTGCAATTATATACTATTCGTGATGCCATGACTGCTGATGTACTT
>JBBIVS010000149.1:262-5039 GCA_037439605.1 Draconibacterium sp.
CTTGAACTTGCCAATTATTCCGATGGCAAATTTTATGGATACGCTCCTGCTGAATTCAAAAAAATTGTAAACGACCTGGGCATGGAAATCATCAGCAGTCATACCAGTGTTGAAGCTGCCGGAATTACCAGCGAAAGCGCTAAAAAAATGGCTGACGATCATGCTGTACTGGGCGTAAAATACTGTGTACAACCGTGGGTTGAGGAAGTTAACCGCAATATCGATTCGTACAAAAGAATGATTGCCGACTGGAACGAAGTAGGTAGGGTGATGAAAGAAGCGGGTATTCAGTTTGGCTACCACAACCACAATTTCGAGTTTGCCCCCCTTAATGGAATTATACCATACTACGACATTTTTATGCCCGAAATGGATGCCGATTTGATTACCATGGAACTGGATATGTACTGGGCAACCAAAGCCGGTCAGGATCCGGTTGAGATGTTTAACAAATTTCCCGGCAGGTTCCAGTTATTCCATTTTAAAGATATGGCGCAGCAAAGTGCACCTTTTTACGATGTGATAAAGGATGATATTACTTCAGTGGGCGCCGGACTTATCGATTTCAAAAGAATATATGCTGCAAGGGAAACTGCCGGTATGAAATATTTGTTTGTGGAAGACGACAACCAGGGGAATGGTAAACCGTTTGAAGCAGTAGAGGTTAGTATCAATAATATTGTTACCAAAATTTTGGTTTAGGCAAAAGAATTTTTTGATTTGAAAGAGGGATTTCAGTTTTAAATTGGAATCCCTCTTCTTTTTTTGTTTAATCTGATACAGTTTCTGTTAATTTTATCAAATCTTAATTCAATATCAAACTAAAAAGGAAAGATTATGACCAGGATACCTTTTAAGGAAATGAAAGCCACCATTAAATCGGCCTTTGTCATTGCCGGAATGACCGAAGAAAGGGCAGATATTTGTGCTCAAATTCACACTGAATCGAGCCGCGACGGAGTTTATTCGCATGGGTTAAACCGGGTGGAACGTTTTGTCGATTACATTCAAAAAGGGTGGGTTGATGTGAATGCTGAACCGACACTTGAAAAAAATATCGGTTCGCTCGAAATTTACAACGGCAATCTCGGCCCGGGAATTTTAAATGCCCGTTTCGCGATGAACCGGGCAACTGAAATTGCTGAAAATTTCGGAATTGGTTTGGTAACGTTGCATAATACAACCCACTGGATGCGTGGCGGAGCTTATGGCTGGCAGGCTGCCGACAAAGGATTTATTGCAATTTGCTGGACAAATACCGAATCGTGCATGCCGGCCTGGGGCGCCAAAACCATTGGAATCGGGAATAACCCGTTTATTATGGCAGTGCCCCGGAAGGAGGGTCATGTTGTTCTGGATATGGCCATGTCGCAATATTCTTACGGAAAACTGCAGGTGACACGGTTAAAAAACGAACGTCTTCCTTATCCCGGTGGTTTTGACAACGAAGGAAACCTGACTGATGTTCCGGGGCCGATTGAAGAATCATGGAGAATTTTACCCATGGGATACTGGAAAGGTTCAGGATTTGCAGTCATGCTTGATATTTTTTCCGCGTTACTTTCAAAAGGCCTTTCGACAGCCGGGATCGATAAAGTTGGAAAAGGAAGTTGTGGCAGTTGCAACCAGGTTTTTATTGCCATCGACCCGTTAAAAATTAACACTCAGGAATTTATTGACAACGTTTTGGAAGGAACAATTCAACAGTTAAAATCATCGGTTCCGGCAAATGAGAATGGCGAAATTTATTATCCGGGAGAGCAATCGTTAAAAACACGGAAACTGAACATGGAATTGGGAATACCAGTTGACGATGGAGTTTGGGAAAAGGTTAAAAAACTGGCCGGAATTTAAAACGCACAGGTTATGAAAGCAATAGTTGTAAAGGCGCCTCATCAAATTGTTGTTGAGGATCGCGAAATACCTCAAATTTAAGTATCAACAGATGTTCTGATAAAAGTAAAAGCCGGTGGGATTTGCGGATCGGACGTGCATATTTATCAATGAACTTTTTCAGTTGCTGCTTATCCGCGTGTATTCGGCCACGTAATTGTTGGCGAAATTGTTGAAACAGGAAGTTCGGTAAAAAGCTGGAATGTTGGAACCCGCGTAATTGCTGAACGGTAATCAGTTGCAGGACTTTTTATCAGTGCCGGATTGGAAGGCAAAATGTTTGAAGTAACCTGAAAGTCCGATCAGTTCATGTTGACGGCGGTAATGAATTATTTTAAAACCGGTAAACTGAACGTAAAAGATTGGATCACCCACCGTTTTCATTTTACCGAAATTAATGTCGCTTCGTATCATTGAAAATCCTGAGATCGAAAAGGGGAAAGTTATTTTGCTTTTCTGATTCGAAAAATTATGAAAAAATAAAACCTGAAAAGTGCCTCCAAATACCCACCTTCGTTATTTTGGAATAAGTTCCCCAACCACGTTTCATTTGTATCTCATCATTTGCATTATTCCGCCACCATTTTTTACATTGGTAAATCCCATTTGCATCAATCCACGTTGTGCATAAGCCGAGCGCGCGCCTGAGGCACAGTAGAGTATGATTTCTCTTGACTTTTGTCCTAATTCGCTGATTCTTTTGTGCAATTCATCCAAAGGAATATTGACAGCACCGGGGTAAGCACCTCCATAAAATTCTTCGGGAGTGCGAACATCAACGATCAGTGGCCCGTTTGAATGAGTTTCGGCAGCCGGTTTTGAATTCCTCCGTGCCATCATCGCGTTGATTCCACCTCCGTTTTTCACGTTTTTATAACCCAGGTTCATTAACACCTGCTGAGCATAAGCTGAACGTGCTCCTGTTGCACAATACACAACAATTTCACGCGATGCATTATTTCCCAGTTCTTTATATCTGTGCATCAGCTCATCCAGCGGAATATTGATTGCATCAGGATAAGCTCCGTATTCAAATTCTTCCTCGGTGCGCACATCCACAACAATTGTCGAATTGAAATCCTTTGCTTTCTCAGTTGTTTTTGCTTCTTCCTTTTCAGTTTCAGCTTCCAGCGATTTCGATTCAACCGGTAAAAGGTCAATCAGAATGTGTTTAAACCCAACAGTTCTGGCCTGGCGTTGCAAAGAAGTGTGTCCGCCGGAAATACTGGTTACATCTTTAAAACCTGCACCCAGCAAAGTGCGAAGCGCCTGATGTCCTTTTTTACCTGTTTCGTCGTAAACAATTATTGCGCGATTGGCTGGAATGGAACTGGTTTGTTCAGACAGTAATTCAAGCGGAATATGTAGCGCTCCTTTGATATGAGTTTTTTCGAATGCAAAAACATCGCGGACATCGACAAAAACAGGATTTTTACCCTTAATAAAAGCATCGAGTTCAGTAACTGTAACTGATGGACTGAATCCCGAAATCCGGTTTTCGGCAGTGTAAGCAGCCATGTTTGTGGCATCGTTGGCTGTGCCGATGGGCGGTGAGTAAGCAAAATCAATATCTGCCAAATCGCTGACAGTCAGTTTTTCAGCGGTAGCAGTTGCAATCACATCCAAACGTTTGTCGGCTCCTTTGTAACCTGCTGTTTGTCCACCCAGAATAACTCCGGTTTTCCTGTCGTAAACCACCATTACGGTTACCGTTTCGGCACCCGGATAATAAGAAGTGTGATGTTCTTTGTGAACAACCACTGCATCGGCATCCAATCCGGCAGCGCGGGCTTGTTTCAGCGAGAAACCGGTAATTCCGGCCACGGCTTCGAAAACGCGCACAACCGAAGTACCTATTGCACCTTTGTATTCATGATTTCCGCCAAGTGCGTTTTCAGCGGCAATTCGTCCCTGGCGGTTTGCTGGTCCGGCTAAAGGAATGCGAACTTTTTTACCGCTAACACGATGTTCAATTTCAACCATATCGCCAGCCGCAAAAATATCGGGGTCCGAAGTTTGCAGTTTTGAATTTACCAGCAATCCGCCGGCTTCACCAATTTCGAGGCCTGCATCTTTGGCTAATTGCAGCGTCGGACGAACACCAATTGAAAGCAAAACCATATCGGCATCAAGTATTTTCCCGTTGTCGAGTTTTACCGAACGTTGTCTGATTTCTGTTACTCCTGCATTGGTATGAATTCCCACACCGTACGAAAGCATTTCATTTTCAATAAAACCGGCCATTTCGGGTTCCATAATGGCCATTACATGCGGCATCATTTCAACTACATTTACTTTCAAGCCTCTTTTTACGAGGGCTTCCACCATTTCGAGGCCAATAAAACCACCGCCCACAACAACCGCATTTTTGGGTTTCCTTTTTTCCAGATGTTGCGAAATTTTGTCCATGTCTTCCAATGTCCACAAAGTGAAAACATGATCATAATCCGCACCGGGGAGTTTTGGAGCAATCGGCCGCCCACCTTGAGCCAGAATTAATTTTGTGTATTCAAATGTTTTTTGTTCACCGTTGCGGGTATTCATGGTTTTTACCTTGTGTGCAAACCTGTCAATCGATGAAACAATGGTATGGGTATGTACTTCAACGTCGTATTGTTCCTTAAAACTTTCGGGACTTTGCAATATCAGTTTCGAACGGCTTTTGATGTCGCCGCCAATGTAGTACGGTAAGCCGCAATTGGCAAACGAGATGTCAGGCCCGGCTTCGAGCATTGTGATTTGAGCGGTTGGGGAAATCCGGCGCGCTTTGGCTGCCGCTGTTGCACCTGCTGCAACTCCACCTATGATTAATATCTTTTCCATATTTTTATTAAGTTATTTTCTTTGATTAACCTACTTTAGCAATCTCTTTCAATAAAAAATC
>JBBIVS010000149.1:5049-8348 GCA_037439605.1 Draconibacterium sp.
TTGATTTGATGCCGACAAAACGGTTTATTTCGGTACCGTTTTTAAATAAAATCAGGGTTGGAATATTTCGTACCTTAAACCTGGTTGCCAGCGATTGATATTGCTGAATATCAACTTTTCCAACATGGGAATTTCCTTTTAATTCGGAAGCAACATCGTTTAAAACCGGAGCCATCATTCGACATGGAGCACACCAGCTTGCCCAAAAATCGACCAACACCACTTTATTTCTTGTTTGCTGCTGGAAATTCTGCTCGGTAAGCGTCAAGACTTTTGCATGGTCGGCCACCATCGGCGTGTTTTTTATTTTCTTCATTGCGACAGAACGAAAAATAAATAACGTTACGATTAAAACTCCGATTACGATTAATGTTGTTTGCATATTATTTTGTTTTAATTTTTTGCTTTGTTTTGAATGTGATGAATTAAGCGTTTACTGTTGCTGCAAATTCATGCTCTAAAATTGCTGTCACCTGTGCTTTGGTTTGAATGCCCACTGTTGCCTGCACAACTTCACCATTTTTGTAATAAATGGTTAACGGGAATCCCGAAAAACCCTGAACTTCAGGCAAATTTCTGATAACTGCCGACTCAGGATTGTCATATTCCATGTCGAAAAATTTCACATTGGTAAATTCATTTTCCAACTCTTCTGCAATGCGGTAAACAGGGATACTAAACGGGCCCATTCTTCCGCAAATGATCATAACATTTTCATTTTCGTTAATGATTCCTGCATATTCTTCAGCAGTTTCGATATGTTTTAAATTTGTGTATAACATGAATTGTTAAGTTTTAAATCACGTTACAAAAATATACGGTAAAATGCGGGGAGTAAATAATTTCGGATTGAAGCGCATCGGAACCTGGATTGAACTCCGACAACTTTTTTATTGATTAAATCCTAACTTTGCAAATCAAATTCAGGAAAAATAAGTTTATGAAACCAATTCTTGAAACCGATAAGGAATTTATCTGCGATATCCAGGCGCCCTGTTTTCAAATGCTTTCACCCGAAGAGGCCGATTTGGTGAGAGCCAGTAAAACCCAGGTTCTGTTTCGAAAGGGCGACAACCTCACCAAACAAGGCGCATTTGCTTCGTATGCTTTGTTTGTAATTATGGGTCTGGCAAAACAATACATCGAGGGAGACAGCTCGAAAAACTACAACCTGAGAATTATTAAACCCGGTGAATTTGTTGGATTATCAGCTGTTTTCACCAAAAACACGTTCAATTATTCGTCGGTTGCACTCACCGACTGCCAGGTTTTTTTGGTTGAAAAGGATGCCATTACAACAGTTGTTAAGCAAAACGGCGAATTTGGATTCAACATGATAAAACGTTATTGCGGACAAAATGCCAACCTTTTCGATACACTGCGAACTGTATTGTACAAACAAATGAACGGACGAATAGCCGAAACACTATTGTATATTGATAGCCTGAAATTTGAATTCCCCGATATTTTTCAACTTCTTTCACGCAAGGATATCGCCGATTTTGCCGGCATTTCGACCGAAAGTGCAGTGAAACTCCTGAAAAGTTTTGAAAAAGACGGATTGATTGAATTGCATGAAAAAGATATTATACTCATCAATCACAATGAATTGATTGAGATTAGCAAAAAGGGGTAAATCTGTTGCTAAAATTAATAAGGGCGAAAACTGTCATAAATACATCATTCTAAAAAATGCAATGCCGGCTTTAATTTTTTTTGGTTACTGAAAAATCAAGAGTTGAGAAAATATTCAAACTGAACGCAAGTTTTTCAGAATACGTGTGTCAAAGTTCAATAATTCGCAATGAATAATAGAATACTGAAATTTTTGTGATTAATTTCACGTTCATTAAAAAACTTAAAACAGATGATGAAAATACCGGAAGAAGTAAAAATCAGCGACAACGGGTTTGTATTTAACTCGAAAACAGGCGATTCATTCAGTTTGAATCCGTTTGGGTTGGAGTTGATCAAAAATATTCAGGAAGAAAAAGATTTGGAAAGCCTGAAAAAAGAGATAACTGAAAAATATGATGTTGACGACCTGACTTTTGAAAAGGACTTTTATGAGTTTTGCGCCCTGCTGAAACATCATCAAATCATACTTCAGGGAAATCCAATGGATTTTAAATAGACCCCGATAATGGCAAAACAGAAAATAACACTTGCAGTTACCGGGCTCAACAATACAGATAATCCGGGGCCGGGTGTACCGGTAATTCGTGGCGCTAAAGAATCTGAAGATTTTGATGTTCGTGTTATTGGTTTGGTTTACGAAAACCTTGAGCCGGGCATTTATATGGAAGGTTTGTGCGACCGCATTTTTCAGATTCCTTATCCTTCATCGGGTTCTGATGAACTGATTGAGCGGATTGAATGGATTCACCAACAGGAAAAAATTGATGTGCTGATTCCCAATTTCGATGCCGAACTTTTTTCGTTTATGAAAAACGAACAGCGGTTGCGGGACAAAGGCATCCACACTTTTTTACCCACATTGAAACAGTTTCAGGAACGAGAAAAGGACAAATTGCCTGAGTACGGCGAAAAATATGGTGTGAAAGTGCCACACAGCATTAATATGGGAAGTTTCAGTCAGATTGCTGAAATTGAAGAAAAAATGGAATACCCGGTGATGATAAAAGGGCAATTTTACGATGCTTATGTAGCCAGTAGCGAGGAACAGGTAAAACAGGCATTTCATAAACTGGCCGCCAAATGGGGCTTGCCGGTGATTGCACAGGAATTTGTAAAAGGTACCGAAGTAAATGTGATTCACTGGGCGATGGAAAAGGAAACACGATTGCAGCGGTTCCCATGCGCAAACAATACATCACCGACAAAGGAAAAGCGTGGGGCGGAATTACGTTGGCCGACGACAAAATGATGGAACTCACCCGCTCGCTTATCCAAAAATCAAAATGGAAAGGCGGAATGGAACTGGAATTGATAAAAACAAACAACGGCGAATATTACCTGATTGAAATCAACCCGCGGATTCCGGCCTGGGTTTACCTCGCAGTCGGAGCCGGACAAAACATTCCGGATGCTTTGATAAAACTGGCGCTGGGATGGGATGTAAAACCAATGACTTCATACAAAATAGGAAAAATGTTTGTGCGTTACTCATACGACATGATTGTGGATTTGGAAAAATTTGCAGCGATTTCGATGAATAAGGAAATTTAATGCGTGAATGCGTGAATGCATGAATGCATGAATGCAATAATGCATGAATTAAATGACTAAAGTTTCCCACGTCAGAAAGTGTTGATATATCAAGAAATTAAAATGTAATA
>JBBIVS010000150.1:0-3275 GCA_037439605.1 Draconibacterium sp.
TTCGAAATTTTCATTCAACGGCACGTTAAAATCCACACGGATTAAGGCCTTTTTTCCTTTAAAATTGTAAGTGCTAATCGTTTGCATGTTATTCTATTTATTTGGTTTTCAGAAAATCAACCAAAGATAAAAAATAAATTCCGTTGGAAACCTGAGATAAATATGACTGAATAGAATTTAATGTTGAGGTAACTTCGAAAAATTGAGATTAATCTATTTGTAACAAGTACCAAAAATCAAATTGCAAAAACAAATAAATGTCAAAATTCAATTCATAAAAATTCAAATTCGTTTTTTAAAAACTTTTAAACTGATTGCTCGCAAGAATCAGTTTGAAAAACTATTTTTGAGCCATGTTTTTTAAAGATGTAGTTGGACAACAAGGAATAAAAAAGCGGTTAATTCAATCGGTTCAAGAAGAACGTATTAGCCACGCACTGCTTTTTTCAGGCCCCGAAGGAACCGGAAAATTGGCTATGGCCATTGCTTATGCACAATACATTTCGTGTAAAAACCGTTCCGAAACCGACTCGTGCGGGGTTTGCCCTTCGTGCCATAAATACAACAAACTTGCTCACCCTGATTTGCACTTCGTGTTCCCGATTTTCAAACCCGAGAAGGTTAAAAATCCAGTATCTGATGACTTTATTTCGCAATGGCGCGAAATGGTGCTTGAGAATCCGTATTTCGATTTGGGAAGCTGGCTGACTTTTATTGAAGCCGACAATGCGCAGGGTTTAATTTATGAAAAAGAAAGCGATTCGATTTATAAAAAACTTAACCTAAAGTCTTTTGAATCGGAGTTTAAAGTGATGATTATCTGGCTCCCTGAAAAAATGCACACAGCATGTTCAAACAAATTACTTAAAATTATTGAAGAACCACCCAGCAAAACGCTTTTCATTTTAATTACCGAGGACGAAGAAGCAGTAATTGGAACCATTCGTTCAAGGGCGCAACCCGTTAAATTTCCGTTTATCGACCATGAATCAATCAGAAACGCTTTGCTCCTATTGGAAAATGTTGACCCGGATTTGGTGCCTGACGCAGTTCATCTGGCCAACGGTAATTTCATAATCGCAAAAGCGTATATCAACCCTGAAGAAGAAGATCAATTCTATTTTCAGAAATTTCAGGAAATGATGCGACAGGCTTATAAACGAGAGGTTGTGGCGCAAATTCAGTGGGCTGAGGAAATGGCCAAAATTGGCCGTGACAAACAAAAAGCTTTCTTTGCCTTTGCGCTTCGCCTGATTCGCGAATATTTTGTTTTTAACATGAAACGCAGCAACATGGTTTACCTGAACCGGCAGGAAAAAGAATGGGGCAAACAATTTGCGCCTTTTATCAACGAACGGAATATTGTAGCCTTTTTTAATGAATTCGAAACTGGGATTAAACACATTTCATGGAATGGCAATCCGCGTATCATTTTTCTCGATACCGCTCTTCGTATGGTGCGGTTGATAAAAAGGTGAAACAGCTCTTGCTTGCTTAGAATCACATTAAAATACCGCCTCATAAATCTCAAATTGGTATTATTATTTACTTTTGCAGATGTGATGTATTTTACGCCTGATTTTAAAGGTAAAAAAGTATCGTTTCAAAGTTAAAAATTATGTACGAAAAAGATATTGATACCATAGAAAGAGGTTTTTGCAGGACTAAAACAGGGTGTTGCGCAAAACTGCATGTAACCGACTGGTTGAGCGATATAAAACTCCCGCACGATTTGAATCATATTGTTGAAGTTCGCTTTAAAAACACACGCAAAGATTACTACCAAAATGTAAATCAACTGAATTTGCAAGTAGGCGATTTGGTTGCGGTTGAAAGCAGCCCGGGACATGATATTGGCATTGTTTCGCTGATGGGCCCACTGGTTGAGGAACAAATGAAAAAACACAAACCAACACTTATCAACGGGGAATTAAAAAAAGTTTACCGCATTGCAAAACCAAACGACATCGAAAAATGGAAAGAAGCCATTTCGCTTGAACATCAGACCATGATTCGTTCGCGACAAATGACCGCCGATTTGAAATTAAATATGAAAATAGGCGATGTGGAGTACCAGGGCGACCGCACAAAAGCCATATTTTATTATATAGCCGACGACCGTGTTGATTTCAGACAGTTGATAAAAGTTTTGGCTGAGAATTTCCACATCAGGGTTGAAATGAAACAAATTGGCGCACGGCAGGAAGCCGGCCGTATTGGTGGGATTGGCCCTTGCGGAAGGGAGATTTGCTGCTCTACCTGGATGCACAACTTTATTTCGGTATCTACCAATGCTGCCCGTTACCAGGAAATTTCTCTCAATCCGCAAAAACTTGCCGGACAATGCGGAAAATTAAAATGCTGTCTCAATTTCGAATTGGCTTCATATATTGATGCACAGAAAAATTTTCCTCCAACCCATTACCCGCTCGAAACCGAAACAGGTACTTATTTTTACCTGAAAGCCGATATTTTTAATGGCACCTATTTATATATGCTTCAGGGAAATACACCATCGAACCAGATTACGGTTCCGGTTAAAAGGGTTGCCGAAATTCAGCAGTTAAATAAAAAAGGTAAGAAACCTGAAAAACTGCTTTTAAAAGACGATTCAACAAGCCTTGCAAAAGCACCCGACACTTTTCATAACGTTGTAGGGCAGGAAGATTTAACACGTTTCGACAAACCCAAAAATTCAAAGCGAAAAAAGAAACGGAACTTTCAGCGAAATCAAAACCGAAAACCAATTGACTGATGAAAAAATTGGGATTGCAGTTTTTAACTGGTTGCCTGTTTGTCATTTCGTTGATGGCATGCAATAACACCTCGGTTTTTTATCAGTTCAAAACCATTCCGAAAAGCGAATGGAACCGCGATTCGCTGCTGATATTCGAAGTTCGGGTTGCAGACACGTTGCAAAACCACAAACTCTTTATCAATGTAAGGAACGACATTGATTACAAATACAGCAACCTGTGGCTTTTTATTGATATACAGCAACCGGGCGACACAGTTGCAGTAAAAGATACCTTTGAGGTTACACTGGCCGACCCCACGGGAAAATGGCTCGGAACAGGATTTGGCGGAGTTAAAACCAACGAAATCCTGTACAGGCAAAATGTTTATTTCCCGGTTTCAGGAATTTACGAAATACAGATACAACACGGTATGCGGGGCAAAATCCTCAAAGGTATTACCGATGTGGGGGTTCGTGTAGAAAAATTTTAACAGGGTGGGCAAAAATAAATTGGCTAAATTCAGCGAAATGGAGCGCT
>JBBIVS010000150.1:3285-4757 GCA_037439605.1 Draconibacterium sp.
CAGGCGCCTTACAAAATTTTACAACCCGAAGATTTTTACCTGAAAGGAAAATGGGCCTCCGAATTTTTCAAAAACGATAAACCAATTGTTCTTGAATTGGGCTGCGGAAAAGGGGAATACACCGTTGAACTGGCCGAAAAAAATCAGGCATTCAACTATATTGGCATTGACATTAAGGGTGCGCGAATGTATGTTGGCGCTAAACAGGCGCTCGAAAGGAATCTTAAAAATGTGGCTTTTTTGCGCACCAACATCGAAATTATAAACCGTTTCTTTGGTTCAGGAGAAGTTTCCGAAATCTGGCTCACTTTCCCCGATCCGCAAATGAAAAAAACCAGGAAACGGCTGACCTCAACATTCTTTCTCAATTTGTACAAAAAATTTTTAAAACCCGGCGGAATTGTACACCTTAAAACCGACAGCAATTTTCAATATACTTACACAAGTGCGCTGGTTCATTTAAACGGGTTTAAAGTTTTGGCCGAAACCAGTAATTTATATGAATCGGGAATCTTAAACGAAACCCTTCAGATTAAAACCTTTTACGAAAAACAGTGGCTAAGCCGGGGAATAACCATCAAATACATCGCGTTCAGTCTAAATGAAAAAGAATTTACCGAACCCGATATTGAGATTGAAAAAGATGAGTACCGGAGTTTTGGGAGAAGTGCAAAAGATATACACTGAACTTTAAAAATGAGCGATTTTTTCAGCCAGGTTTACGAAGTTGTTAAACTCATTCCGCCGGGAAGGGTTACTTCTTACGGCGCCATTGCGGCATATCTGGGTTCGCCTGGAGCGGCGCGAATGGTTGGCTGGGCAATGAATGCCTCTCACCATCATCCTGAATTTGTACCTGCCCACCGGGTAGTTAACCGGAATGGATTGCTAACCGGAAAGCACCACTTCGACACGCCAAATGTTATGAAAGAGTTGCTCGAAAACGAAGGATTGCTTTTTGACGAAAACGACCAGATTTTGAATTTTCAGGAGCGTTTCTGGGACCCAAAAGAAGAACTCGGATCAGGCTTTTAGTTATTCAATAAACAGCCGGAATCAAGTGCCTGTAAACCAGAATCCCCCCGAAATGGCCTGTAATAATTACCAAAACTGCGGTTAATCCATAAACTGCAAATACAATCCATTTTAATAACCCAGTTTCTTTCCCTTCCATTTTCAGATAAATTTTGAAAGCTGCGGCAACAAGCGAAGAAATTACGGTCAATTCTGCAAAAAGTTCGTGGAGGGACTGCACAGAACCTGCGCCACCATACAATTCTCTGGTAAGAAATGCGCCGCTGACGTATGCAAAAATCGCTGATACAGCTCCGAAAGAAAGAAGCCATAATGCCATTTCCGAAAATAACCGCTCCTTTTTAACAAAAGAATAAACCATTTCGGCAAGGAACCCGGCCAGAATCAGTGCAATCGGGAAATGCACAATCATAGGATGGATATGTTCAAATGCAAAT
>JBBIVS010000150.1:4767-8322 GCA_037439605.1 Draconibacterium sp.
CATCGAATTCAATTATTTTTACCCGTAAAGAAACTTAAATCCCAATTATCAATCCATTCCAGAAAGGGAATTCCATTTTCGTTGAACTGAACGGGCAACCACACGTAACGCCCATCAATGGCATTTTCCGGGGTCCAGCGGTCAGCCATAAAAATAAAAGCATCCTTCTTCCCCTGAACCGGCAGTACAAAGGTGCTTTGCGAACGGAAAGTTAATTCGGCCTCATCTCCAATACACGGATTTCCAAGTTCTTCCCATGGGCCAAAAACCGTTGGCGCCCAGGCTAAACGCGCGGCATTAGGCGCCCAACCAGTACAATCGGATGCAAAAAGAAAATATTTCCCATTGTGCTTAAACATGGCTGGTGCCTCCATGTAACGATCGGGAAAAACACGAATGTAATTTCCAGAACAGGATAAAAAATCACTTGTAAGTTGTGAAATATGCAATGTGCTGTTTTCTTCGGATGAATAAATGTGATAGGCTTTCCCATCGTCGTCAACAAACAGGTTTTGGTCGCGTGCCATTTGACCTCCTGCAAAATCGCGGCCTAAAAGATTCACCGTGTCGGGATGGGCAGGCAAACAACCTTGGCCACCACAGTATTTACCCAAAGTAGTTTCGGGAACAGGCTGCTTATGGATATCTTTTACATTTTGAGGCCAGTAACCGGCATTCGGCCGGAAACTTTTCAGAAACTGATATGGACCTGTAACATTGTCGCTTACTGCAACTCCGGAGCGGGCAGCTTCATAACCCTGCCCTTTCAGTTCGAGGTGAAACCACATCACAAATTTTTTGGTTTGCGGGTTGTAAATCACTTTCGGGCGCTCCAAAACACAACCTTCGGTAATTTCGCTCAACGAATCATTTTTAACTACTTCAAGCGCGATTCCTTCATTTTTCCAATCGGTTAAATTTTTTGAAGAATAACAATGAACGCCAACCCATGCTTTATTTCCCTTTTTACCTTCAATTTTATGCTCGCCAAACCAGTAATATTTTCCATCATGAAAAAGAACGCCTCCTCCGTGGGCATTGATGTGAACTCCGGAATTGTCGGGCCAGATTTCGCCGGGTTTAATTGTTTTTGCTGGTTGGCTGCAGGATGCCATCGTAAAAACTGCTGCGGCAAAAAGTAAAAGATTGGTTTTCATTCTTTTAATTCATTAAATTTTGATTGTATTCAATTACCCTTTAATCAATTCATGGCTAAAGCCTGATTTGTATTCTAAGTTTGAATCCCAAAGCTAAAGCATTGGATTAAAAAGCCAAATAAATCACTCTGAACACGGAACTCTGAACACGGAACTCTGAACTTTGCACTCCTACTCCTTCCATGGCCATTTCACACAATCCTTTATTTCAGGGAAAAGCACAAAATCGGCCTTCCCTTTCATCGCAAGGGTTTTCACGTTGTATCCTTTCAGCAATTCCAGCGCGGCATTCATTGTTTTGCCAGACACCGAAACATCGTCAACCAGTAAAATCCGTTTTCCTTCGAGGTTCCATAACGGTTTGTGCAAAACTTTTGGTTCATCGAAACGCGGATTGTTTTTCTCGTCGCGATAATTCATTGTCATCACTTCCAAATCGGCATTTAAATAAAATGCCACAAAAGTTGCCGGAGGAACACCGCCCGACCCAATACCAATAACCAGATCAGTTTCGGGCAAATCCATTTTTTTTAACCGTTCTGAAATTTCTTTAAATGAAAGTGGAACCATGCTTTTAATTTTTGAATGTCAGAATATTTGAATATCAGAATGCAAGGATAAAAGAAATCGTTGATTTGTGCAATTTCGAAATACGAAAAACTTTAGTTTTCAATTTTTTCGTATACGGGTATTTCAATATAAAAAGAGGAGCCTTTGTCAAGTTCGGTTTCAAACCAGATACGACCCGAAAAATTCTCAACAATATTTTTCACAATGGCCAGGCCGAGGCCCATTCCACTGGTTTTGGTAGTAAAACTGGGGCTGAAAAGTTTGTCTCGCAAATCAAAAGGAATTCCCTGTCCGTCATCGGAAACAGCAATAATTGCAATTTGCCCGCGACGGTATAACGATATTTCGATTTTACCTTTCCTGTTTTCGGGGATTGACTGTATTGCATTTTTCACCAGATTGATAATCGCTCGCGAAAGCTGTTCGCGATCGGCATTTACTTTAATGTGTTCAAAACCTTTGTACTTAAATTCAATGTCTGCCCGTTCATCGGTTTCAAATAAACTGATTACTTTTTTCATTTGCGAAGTCAGCTCAAAAACCTGGTTCCGCGCATTTGGAATTTGTGCGAAATTCGAGAACTCGGTGGCGATATTCGACAGGTTATCAATTTGTTCAATTAATGTTGCAGTTACCCGTTCAATATGCTCGTCGTATACTTTTCCCTTGCGTTTTGCACGCTGCAAGTACTGTATATTCAGCTTCATTGGGGTAAGCGGATTTTTAATTTCGTGGGCAACCTGTTTGGCCATTTCTCGCCAGGCCGATTCGCGTTCCGATCGGGCTAAAAGTTCGGCACTGACAGCAAGTTCGTTCACCTTTTTGTTATACTCTTTTACAAGGCTCCCAATTTCGTCGTTACGGCGGTAATAAATGGGTTCGTTGTGTTTCCCCAATTGCATTTTTTGTAAATTTTCCTGTATTACCACCAGTGGCCGGGTAATTTCGCTTGCTATAAAAACCGCAATAACAATACTTGCCAAAAGCAGTAAAACATACAAGTTGATAAACGCCACTATAAAAGTTGAAATTTCCTGGCTGTATTTATCCTGTGTAACAAAATACGGCAAATTAATGACGCCAAGAATTTGTCCGCGGTTGTTAATGATTGGTTTATAGACCGATAAATAAGACAACTCGCCTATTTTCTCGGGTTGAAAATAACTTTCATACTGGTAGTTTAGATAGATTTCGTAAAATGCCTGTGAATTCATTCGTGCAGAAACCAATCCCCGCTGAAATATCTCTGCGCGCGATGAAGCGAGCAAGTCTCCATTGATGCCGTAAATATTGATATCTGTGCGGAATATATTTGAAAGTTTTATTAATTCCTTGTACAGCCATTCAACAAGCTGTGGGGATATTTCATCTTTATCTTCAAGCCTCATGTTAATTTCTTCGGCTATTGATTTCATTTTTTCGTCTAAATCATTCCTGTGCTTCAATTTGTACTCTTCAACATTGTACAATATGGTAGCCAGGGCAACAAGAAGGAGTGAAACAAAAACAATGGAAATGATGGCTGCCTGAATTTTAAATTTCAGGTCGATAACGATTTTCCGCGGGCTTAATTTTCGTGTGCCAATAAATTGCAAAATCATTACCATAACGAAATAAAATACAAACAAATACGGGAAAGATATCAGGTAATCGACAGCGGATAAAAGTTTCCGCGACACAACTATGTAGTTGTTTTCGCGTGTATGATAAATCAAATGTTCATGACTGTCCCATTTACGGTTAGTAAACTCATTTTCGCCGGGTTCATAAGTATCAATGTAATAGTTATAGTTAAAATCGCCAAACCTGTCGGTTAATTCGCCCCCGT
>JBBIVS010000151.1:0-8309 GCA_037439605.1 Draconibacterium sp.
AAGCGGAATTAATGCCCGTTACATTTACGTTTCCTGTTTACAATGAGCCGGTTTTTGAAGAACGGTTACTGGTTGATGTTGTAAAGGAAAAAACAGGCATTGAAAAACTGAATTTCAATAAAATTGCCAAAGCCGGACTTTCTCTGGTGGCAAATCTTTCGAACGAAAAATTGAATTACGAAACCAACAACGAGGGAAAAGTTACCGAAGTTAGTTTTGACTCGCGTTTACTGGCTTTTTCAATTCCAACCGGAACTATGGAAGGAGAATAATTTCAAAATACAAAACCCAAATAAATCACAATTAATTCAATCTCAAAAACAAATAAACTTCAACTGCTCAAATCCCAAATAATCAACCTGAAAAACCGGGTTGATTTTTTAAGTTTGAAACCTGGAACTTATTTGATATTTGTAAACTGAAATTTGATATTTGCCTGTTCGTGTTCCAATTCATTTGTTTCATCTTCATTTATTCATGCAATCAGAAACCTTGGCGTATTTTTTCTGTCCTCTGTAACTTTTCCACCTGCTTCTCCGTCACAGCTTCAGAACAATAAAAAACAAAACAATGAAACGATTAATTACACTTATTTTATGCAGCATTTTAGCATCAAATGTTTGGGCACAAACTGATACCACAAAGGTAAATGTGATGAAAAAAAACGTGGTAACAGTAGTTGAAAACGGAGACAATGTTCATGTTGTGGTTGGCGATAAGGAAAGCGGGAAAGGTGTTGAAGTGCTTACAGATGAGTGGGGCGACACCACGCATGTAAGGGTCGGGCGCCGCACTTTTAAAGTAATAGAAGGCAATAACGGAACTTACGTGAAAATGGAAAAAGAGCACAAAACTCAAAAATGGTCGGGCAAATTTAACCCGCACTGGGCCGGGCTCGAAGTTGGGATGAATAATTTCCTGAACACCGATTATTCTATTTATCAGAATCAGTTTCCCGATGATATTTTAGAGCTAAACCCGGGAAAATCACTTACCTGGAACCTGAATTTTATGGAATTTGCATTCAAAAACGAGAAAAAAACATTCGGGCTCGTTACCGGAATGGGTTTCAGTTTTAACGACTATGCTTTTGATTTACCGGTTACAATTGAAAAAGAGAAAGGTTTTGGAAGGATTGTTCCGGTAAATATTTCGGAGCAAAACTCATCGGTTAAAAAATCGAAACTGCATGTTAATTATTTAACGGCGCCGCTGATGCTCGAAATTAAAACACCACTGCGCATGGGCAGTTCGCATTTGTATCTGGCCGGTGGTGCCATTGGCAGTTTGTATCTTGGGGCGCATACCAAGTATAAATTTCATGACAACAATAAGTTCAAATCAGAAAGCAATTACCACATCAATCAATGGAAATACGAACTCACCGGCAGGATTGGTTTTGGCGATTTCTGTGTGTTTGCAAACTACAGCATGACACCATTGTTTAAAGATGGAAAAGGACCCAAAATTCATCCACTGCTCATTGGGATTTCGTTCCCGAATATTTAATAGCAAAGCCGTTTGAAAGATTGAAAAAAAACCGACCGTATTATACAAAAGATAATCCGGTCGGTTTTGTTTACTGTTCCAGATAAAACCTTTTATAAAAATCCATGTAGTCGAGAATGTTTTTGTCTTTCAGGAATATTTCGAAATTCGGTTCGGTAATCAGGAAATTGCGGTAGTTTCCCTGCCGAAGTGGAATATACAAATCGCGGTTATTGACAACTTTAGTAAAATAAAGCGATGCAGTTGCTTTATCGGGAAGTCCTGAAATGCGAACTATCTGCCTGATTTCATCCAATTCAATAACCTCTGCCTTTAAATTCAGGTTAGCATAACTAGCCAGGTTAAACTGCTCAATACCATTGATAAAAGCAGGCTGGTCGATATCGAGGCGGGGAATTACAAAAACAAAATATTGTCGTCCTTCAATGTTTTCTTTGTACGGTCCATCATATTCTGCTGATTTGGCGGCAGTTGATGCAGCAGTTTGTGTTCCGGCGGTCGTTGCCTGAACCGGGGTTGAAGTGGTTCCTGTTTGTGCCGGCAATCGTTGTATATAATTGGTGCGGAAGAAATCGAGGTAGTCGTCAACCTTATCCTGATCGATCATTTTCTGCAGGTTTTCACCGGTTATCAGAAAATTGCGGTAAGTAGCCTGCCCAAGTGAATTAAATAGACTTCGGGTAACCACAACTTTCCTGAAATACGACATCGATTCGTTTAATGTTGGTATTCCATTTACCACAAGCAACTGGTAATCTCCGGCCTGTTTTAATTGCAGGGCAAGGTTCCAAACCCTGAATTCGTTTCTGTTGAACTGGGCAAAGTCTGTAAGTAATTGTCTTGTTGACAGGCCTTTATCCTTAATTGCGATAACAAAATTCTGGGTTGTATCGATTTGTGTGTTGAAAAGTTTTTCGGCGCCTGTGGGTACCACTACAAACTCTCCTCTTTCCTTTAAAATATTGTCTTGTTCTTTGGCGCGTGCCATCAGTTCTTCGGGAGAAACTTCGCTTTCTTCATCGCTAAAGTTGGAACGAATGTAACGGCTGTAATTCTTTATAAAAAATTTCAGGTAATCAGTTGTCGATTTTTCGTTCATTACAACGCGGTAGTTGGTCGATGAGATTACAAAATTCAGGTATTCAATATCTTTCAACGCCCTGAAAACGCTTGCTTTCCTGATAATCGCCCCGTGATAAATCAACGCACTTTCCTTGTTTTCAATCGATCTGACAATAACAAAGGTGGTTTTATCGTCTAAAAACTCGGTTTCAATATCGTAATCAACTTTGGTGTAATAGTCGATATTATAGTTGGCAATATCGAAGTTCAGGCGGTTTAAATCTACTTTTGCCTGACGGGGATAGGCAATTACAAAATAATGCAGCAAGTCTTCCTCATAAGAAAATTTACCGCCAAACTCATCGTTTGCATTTTGGTTGGTTGCAAGAAGCTCTTCATTTTTAATGTCTTCGTTGATGTAGCCCATTTCAATGAGTTTCTGGTAATCGGTGAGCGCACTGTCGCGAATAAGGGTCAGAATTTCGTTGGCAAGCGGAGTTGGTTCTTCCTTCGGATAAACAGAAACATATTTTTCGAGAAGTTTTTCAAAATTCTGCACATCGGTTTGTGTTCCATTGGCAACAGTTTCCATAAAATCAATTTTTGGAATCATCAGGCTGTCGGGTTTCATTGCTTTCATTTGTGATGCCAGCGAAATAACACTCCGATAATTTCCGGCTTTGTAGTTTTTAAATGTTTCCTGGTATAACCTGTTCAAACTATCTGTCCGTGCCTGCATTTCAATAAAAAAGTTGGGATTTATCAGGTATTGTGCATATTTACTTTCGGGAAACCGCGTGATAATGGCGTTTCTGTAATAATCCGATTTTTGTTTATCGCCCATCAACTCGTATAAATCATACAATTCGAACAGCGACGGCAGCAGATAAATGTTATCGGGGTAACGCTTTATCAATTCTTCAAACGATTCAGCCGAGCGTGGATAGTTGGTAAAATCTGTTTTGAATATTTTACCGGCGTTGTAAAGGGCATCGCGAATTTTATCATGTGAAATCGCCATTAATGAATCGGTGAGCGGGAGATCCTGTGTATAAAACTCCTTTTTCAGGGGGTCGGCTTCTCTTACAACAACTTTAACCGAATCGCTTCGTTCCATGTCTTCGTCCGATATTTCGGTTGAAATACCTTTATCGGCCCTGTTCCAGTTATCTTCGAGTTTTCGTTTTCCCCACAACTGCTGAAATGTAACGCGTCCGTATGAAACGGTTTGCGGGTTGTAAAAATACCAGCCCGCGCCGGCTTGTTGATTTCCCATACCAAGCCGGTAGCGGTTTGCCTGGCTGTAATTTGGATTGGCCATTCCCTGCATTGCAAGGTTTTCAGCATTTCTCTGCCGGTCCTGTTCTTCCTTCATTAACCGGGCAATAAACGATTCGCGTTCAATTACCGGCATTCGGGCAATTCTTTGCAAACTGTCTTCACGCTCTACCGTTACCAGGTTATCAACCAAATTGGTCAGTCCGCGGTAATTGGCCGAAACGGTTTCATAATCAGGATATGTTTCATCGATTATAATCATAGCGCTGTCGTAATACGACTGGGCTTTCCGGTATTCAAGGTCTTCAAAATATATATCGGCAAGGGTAATTGACGAAAGCGCCCTTTGATACTGATTATTAAAACTGCTTGCGACTGACATTGCATAATTGTCGATGGCAACGGGTCGGTTACCTTCTTTGAAATAGAGGTTTCCAATGGCATAATAAATCTGGTCGCGAAAATCAAAATTTTTGTTGTCGCGAAGCATTTTATTCAGTTCCTTTTTCAGTTTTTCTGAATCGCCAACACCCGAAAAAACGCCGGCTGAATTAATTTTGGCATTGAAAGCCATTTTGTAGTCGGGATTCATTTTTGTTACTGCCAGGTACGCTTCCGATGCCTGTTCGGGCATCCCAAGTTCCTGGTACAACTGTGCTTCAATATATTTTAACCTCGCTTTGTTTTTCTTAAATGTGGTTTTTTTAATAGCTATATCCAAAAATTTAATGGCCTCGGCATATTCCTGCTGTTTCATGTAATAATCGGCAGTTGCAACAGCCAATTCCTTCTCTAAACGTTTTGGGAATTTATCGTCGTTTTGGATTGCCTGAATTACTTCCGAAGCTTCAGCAAACCTTTCCAGCTCGGTATAACTGCGCACCAACCAAATTTGTGCTTCATATTTTGTATCCTCATCCGGAAATTTTCTGATAACATATCCAAAATTATCGATGGCGCCAACAAAATTTTGCTGATAGAAATATGCTTTCCCGATTAAAAGATAACTGTCGTCGATCCACTTATTAAATTCTTCCTGACTGGCAAATTCCTGGTACTTGCGGGTTCGGTTCTTTTTTCTTTTTGGTTTTTTAGTAATCGAATGAATTTCAATCAGTTTTGAACATTTAATGATGGCGTTGTCCATGTCGGATTTTACCATTTGCCCCGCCGAAGGATTACTTGATTTGTAAATGGGCAGCAACCTTGTATAGTCGTCTTCAATTCGTTCTTCGATATTTAAAACTCCTTGCTTAACACTTTCGTTGGCATGAAAAAAAATATTGTAATGCGAATTAATATTGTGGAATGTACGTGTTGCCCAGGTGTTTTTTTCGGTTGAACAACCTGCAAAAACCCAAACTAAAAAAAAGTATAAAATGGTATGTAAAAAGAATCTCTTCAATCAGTATTTATTAACACAAAGAATAAACTCAATATTTATCCAAATATTGTTTGTTTTTCCCTATTCTGTTCGATTTACAAAGGGCACAAAAATAGAAAAAGGATGGCATACTTTGTTTTACTACTTCCAACCTTTTTCAATAATTTATTCATTCATGAATTTTAGCATTTATTCCTACATACATTCCCGCATTCCTTCCCCTCACTTCCTCGTAATCTTCACCTTCTTAGTTGGCGCAAGTTGAATATTGCGAATGTGTACCCGGTGGGCCACATTTTTTGCAACATCGGCAAATGCAGCGCCTGTTACTGAATCAGCATGAACTGCTACCGGGGTGCCATTGTCGCCGCCTTCACGAATGCTTTGCACAATAGGTATTTGCCCCAGAAATGGCAGTCCAAGTTTATCGGCCAGGTTTTTTCCGCCATCTTTTCCAAAAATGTAGTACTTGTTTTCGGGTAGTTCGGCAGGGGTAAACCACGCCATATTTTCAATCAAACCCAATACCGGAACATTGATTGATTTGCTTTGGAACATGCTTGTACCGCGGATTACATCGGCAAGCGCCACATCCTGCGGTGTGGTAACAATCACAGCACCAGTAACAGGAACCGACTGCACCAAAGTAAGATGAATATCGCTGGTTCCGGGCGGCAGGTCGATGAGAAGATAATCGAGTTCGCCCCAGTTGCCTTCCGAAATCAATTGTTTCAGTGCATTTGAAGCCATTGGCCCGCGCCAGATGATGGCGCTTTCGGTATCGACAAAAAAGCCCACCGACAAAAACTTTACCCCGTATTTTTCGAGCGGTTCAATCATTTCGCGATCGTCAATTTTTATTCCAGCCGGCCTGTCGCCTTCAGCGCCAAACATTTTAGGAATCGACGGCCCAAAAATATCGGCATCGAGCAACCCAACTTTTTTGCCAGTGTTTGCAAGCGCCACAGCCAGGTTAACAGCTACCGTTGATTTTCCGACACCCCCTTTGCCTGAAGCTATTGCAACAATATTTTTAACATTGGGTAAAACCGGTCGCTGCATGTCGTGAATGAATTTAACGGCAATATTGTCTTCAATTTCAACATCTTCGCCAACATATTTTTTTATAGCTTCCTCGCATTCCAAAACCAGTGTTTCAATATTTGGGTCGTCGCTTTTCTGAAAAACCAGCGAAAAACTCACCCTGTTTCCGGCAATGCGGATTTCCTGCGGCATTTCGAGCGTTACAATATCTTCTTCGCTTCCGGGGTATTTTACAGTTCTGAGAGTGTCGGTAATGTTTTTGGGGACGATTAATTTACGCGGTACTTCTGACATTTTATTCTGATTATATGTTTAATTGGCTGCAAAATTAGCAAATATTAAATACTTTTTGGTATGGAATTTCTGTTATAAGTCGTTTTAGTCGTCACCCGACTCGAAGTCGGGTGACGACTAAAATAAAAGTTCTTTCAACGGGTCCCAAAACCGCTCGCTAAAATTGAGTATCTGGCCATTTTCGTTCCAATGGCAATCGTTATTCCATTTCCAGCTATATTTTTAAAACAGCTCTTAAAAAGATTTATCGAAATGACTACTTTCATTGCCTCGCAGCAAATCAAATTCTTAAAAGCTGAAATTGAAAAATTCAGAAAAAAGGATGATGCTTTTAATTTTCTGTTTTAACAGGCGCTAAAATTGCCATCGAAATTCCTTCCACTTTAACCTCATTCAATACGATTTCCCCAATTCCAGATTCATTAATTTCATTACCTTTTGCAATAAACCGATAATTTCCTTCGGGAAGCGGAATTGAAACCGGATTTTGTTGTGCATTAAAAACGAGTATAATATGTTCCCACGAGTCGCCAACTTCTTTTCCCTGAATGCAATACGAAACAACTCCTAACTGGTATTGAGTGCAAAAATTCAGGTGCTTTTGAATTTGTTCGGCACTTGTTAATCTGAAAGCAGGGTGATTTTTCCGCAAGATTATTAGTTCCCGGAAATATTGAAAAACGTCGTGATATTGCTCTTTTCTGTCCCAGTCAATCTGATTTACCGAATCGGGCGATTTGTAAGAGTTACCATCGCCATTTTTTGTGCGGCAAAATTCAACGCCTGCATGTAAAAAAGGTACCCCCTGCGAAGTAAGTATCAACGCGCCAGCCAGTTTTACCATTTTCCTGAGCTGCAAATCAGAATGGTGCGAAAGGCTCATTTTTAGTTTATCCCAAAGCGTGTAATTATCGTGACACGAAACATAATTAATGCATTGATCGGGTTCGGCGGCCCAGGGATGTTTTGAGGTTTCAACATAATCATACACAATCTGCGGATGGCTGATGGCTGCGATTACGCCAAACTTAACTGCTTCTTCGCGTAATTCAAGTCCGCTCACAAAACCTTTGCTTTTTTTCAGCCCGTGATTTCCTTTTAATGCATCCCGAATATCGTCATTAAAAGTTGCAATCCCGGGCAACTGTGGAATATTATTTTTTACAGCGCGCAAATTTTCAGGCATCGGACTCTGGTCGGCAGCCCAACCCTCGCCGTATAACAAAATTCCCGGACAGGTTTTGTCCAACTCAGTTCGAATCATTTTCATCGTTTCAATGTCGTAAATCCCCATCAAATCGAACCTGAAACCATCAATGTGATATTCCTGCACCCAGTATTTCAGCGAATCAACAATATACTTCCGCACCATCCGGCGTTCTGTAGCAACTTCGTTACCGCAACCCGAAGCATTTGAAAAACTCCCGTCAGCTTTTTGACGGTAGAAATATCCCGGGACAGTTTGATTAAAAACCGATTCTTTTGCAAAATAGGTGTGATTGTAAACAACATCGATAAAAACACCTATTCCGTTGTCATGTAAAGTTTTAACCAGCCTTTTAAATTCCCTAATCCGAACAGTTCCATCATAAGGATTGGTTGAATACGAGCCTTCAAGCGCGTTAAAATGCTGCGGATCGTAACCCCAGTTGTATTTTTCGTTTGGCTTTTCCTCGTCAACCGTGCAAAAATCGGAAACAGGCAACAAATGAACATGGGTTATTCCAAGTTCCTTCAG
>JBBIVS010000152.1:0-8278 GCA_037439605.1 Draconibacterium sp.
TCGTCTGTTGTGGTAACCTGCCTGTAATCCCAAACAGTACCTGCTCTTGTTCCTTCGACACCGCTAGTATAACCTGTTTCAATAAATAATGAGGTGTTTGTACTGATAGGGAATTTAAAGCCTAACCCTGCATTCCATGCGAAACCTTCGCCCTGGTTATCCCACATATAACCTCCACCTCCATACAGGTATGGACGAACTGCAGCTGATTCCTTGAAAAGTTTCCATCTTAAATTCAGATATACATCCTGAAAATCAATAACACCATCATTATTTTTTTTATATCCGCCGTTTGAATTTAATCTTAAATCAAATGCCGGACTTAAATAGCGGCTGAGGTAAAATTCGTGCATAATTCCACCAACCTCTCCTTTATTAAGATTGTAGCTAACACCCGGACCTAATCCAATAGCCCATTTGCTATCAGCGTTTTGGGCGATTGCGGTTCCCAAAACCATTAATAGTGATAAAAATAAGAGCGTAATCTTTTTCATAATTTAAAGTTTTATTTTTGTTTTTAATTTTAAGCGGCAATATATTAATTAAAAACATTTTGACAAAACCAATTAACTTCAAAAAGCCTATTTTGTTAATTTATTTTTTAACAAATTTATACATTTATCTTGATTAAAATATATTTAGCTAAAAAATTGTTCGTAATTATTGATATAGAAACAACCGGAAACAACAGCAGGTACAGTAATATTACTGAAATAGCTGTTTATCAGCATAACGGTCAAAGAATCACAAACGTTTACTCAACGTTAATTAATCCGGGTATCGACATTCCCTATTACATTACAAAACTTACAGGAATTAATAATGAAATGGTAAAAAATGCGCCAAAATTCTATGAAGTGGCAAAAGACATTATTGATTTAACCACGGGAAGAGTTTTTGTTGCACATAATGCAAAATTTGATTACTCATTTATTAAAGAAGAATTTAACCGTTTAGGTTATCATTTTTACAGGAAAACCTTATGCACAGTTCAACTGGCAAAAAAACTTTTACCTGGCCACAATTCTTATTCACTCGGAAAACTATGTTCTGATCTTGGCATAGAAATCAACGGCCGTCATCGGGCTTCAGGCGATGCATTGGCAACTGTAAAACTTTTTGAAATTTTATTACGAAAAAATGAAATTTTAGAAAACGCCAAAAATAGCAACCTTAACCTTTTTTAACCTTTTTTATTGCTCTTTAATTTCAGGTTCTTCATTTTCAGTTTTGCCATTTTCGCCTTCGGTTTCAGTAAAATCAAGCAACTCTTTATGCTGAAGTACATTATACCATGATAATACTTTTTTTATGTCAGAGATATAAACACGACCCTTGTCATATTCCGGAACAACCTTTTCAAAATATGATTTAAGCACACTATCGGGAGCTTTTGGAGATATTGCAGGCCCTCCATTCTCCTTTTCAGAAATAGCTTTAAAAACATCTTTTAGCGGCACATCGCCATTTTCCGTATAAACTGCAATGTCCTCAAGCGCTGAAATTTTTGATGTAGAATGCACGGGCATTCTTTTTAATGTTTCAAGTGACTCAATAATAATATTATTCTTTGATTCTGCAACAAGCTTAAAAAGCCCGGATTGACCTGAAACTGACAATATCCCTTTTAACATGGTTTTAAAATTTTTGGCAAATATACGATTTTTGCATTTATCAATAAAAAATCAGGCATTCAATCAAAATTCAGTCGGTACGATATTCCAAACTTTGTCCATCTTCCTGGTTGAGCTACATTTCCAATGTCGTAATAATTTAAATCGAATATATTATTCACTGAAATATACATTCCTAACTTTTTTCTTAAATAACTAACTTTACCATCGAAAATCCAAAACGGGTCGTATTCGACCTCATTTCCATAACTTCCATTTTCAAACTGGGTATAAGTTCCTTCCCTGTCCTGGAACATAACCTTCAAATCTGCGGTAAAATTCTTAAAAAATGACTGATTCACTGAACCGGTAAATTTATGTTTTAAATGGTCTAAAACATAATATGAAATAAGATCAAATTCTTCTTTTTCAAGATTATTGTACAAATAATTGATGCTAATGTTGTTGGGAAGATACAGCCCGTGGATTTTTTTCAAATTGAATTTTAATTGAATTTCGCTTCCGTAACCATTGATTTGAGTTAAATTCTGAGGTTGCCACTTATCAGAATCATTCATCTTAACCCAATCAATAATGTCGTTGCCTTTATGGTAAAAACCTATGAAGTATCCCTCAACAAATCCTGAATTCAATTTAAAACCACCCTCAAGCGTGGCCGTTTTTTCAGGATTTAAATCAGGATTTCCAATATTTGTCGGACCCTGGTAATACAAATCGGTAAAAGTCGGCATCCGTAACGAAGTATTGAACGATGAATATACGCTAATTGACGGTGCAATTTTATAACTCAAATCAATCCCGGGAAAAAAATTAATACCCAGGCTACTTCCTGAAATATAATTACTTAGCAATCCGGCGCTTAAAGTCCATCTGTTTGAATAATAAACATGTTCAAGAAATCATGAAATATAATTTCGAGTTTTTGATTTTGTAAACTCGGCATCTTCTCCCGGCACTTCTACCGGAGAATCTAATTCTTCGCCCAATACATTGCTTAATATAATTTCTGAACGAAATTCAATTCCAAATGCAGACTTTCCAAATTTAGACTGAACCCATGAATTTAAATTTCCTCCATAAGTATTTGTTAAGTGATAATTGTGAGTGGCGTACCACGAAGGTGGATTATCGCGGAAGAGTTCGAACCTGTCCTGATGCCGCCGCCAGTAAACAACCGGAGTCAAATGAAATTTCGAATTGGACACCCATTTGACTGATGAAATTAATGATTTGGTTTCTTCGTACTGATTTGGATATTTCGGTGTATAAAAACTGTTTGCCCCAAATCCTTTGTCTGAAAAACCCAACTGAAAACTCATTTCCCCTTTTCTAGTAATCAACTGGTTGGAATAAAATAAATTGGAAATATCAAAATCAGTGTTTTCAATGTACCCGTCAGAAAGTTTTTTGTTCAGCGATAATGAATTTTGAAGTTTTCCGGTTTTAAAAGATATAGATAAATCTGCATCGAAATATCCAAAACTTCCGGCACTTAACTGAAGATTAAGCAAATTAACATCTGGTTGCCGTGTAACAATATTAATTGCCCCCGAAAACGCATTTGGACCATAAACCCTGGCAGCAGGGCCTTCGAGAATTTCAATACGCTCTATCTGACTTAAACTTAAAGGTATATTTAAATTGTGATGACCGGTCTGGGGATCTGTAATATTGATGCCATTTAAAAGGATTAACGTTTGATCGAAAGTGCCGCCCCTGATGCTGACATCAGCCTGAACTCCTTCCGCTCCTCTTTGCCGGACATCAACTCCCGCTACATATTCGAGCAAATCCTGAACACTTTGCACTGGTGCAGACTCAATTTCCTTTCTCTCAATCACAGAAACAATCCGCGCTACCTGAGAGTATAAAGCAGGCGATCTTTGTGCGCTTACCTCAATCTCATCGAGGTCGTACTCCATTTTAACTTCAGTTGTATCTTTTTCAACGGCAATTGTAACAACGGGAACTGATAATAAATAAGTAGTTGCCAAAACAGAAATAACAACTACCCTTTTCAGGGTTCGAAAAACAGAATAGTTTTTCCTTCTCCATTTACTGAAAAATAATACCTTTTGAGCGCTTTTTCCAAAACTGACTTTTCTCATTTCAAAAATTCGAGCGGCAAAGATACAATTAAAATTGAATTAGAAGAAAAGTTGTTTTGTTTAATATTTTAACAAAATACTAAAACAGAATTATTTAGTCAAGAGGCTAACAACAAAATATTAAAAATGTTCAAACCACTATAAAGATTCTTTATAACTTATAGAAAAAATCAACAAAGAAAAACTCAATAAATATTTTATTTGAGGTATTTGCAGCTTATATTTGTTTAGACAAATTAAAAATAATATTAAACAATTAAAAAATACACACCATGACTCAAGTACAATTTAACAACGCATTGCTGGGATTAAGTAACAAACTGCATTATTATGCACTTAGTTTAACTTCTGACTCAGAAAAAGCCGATGATCTGTTACAGGAAACTTTTTTGAAGGCGCTGACCTATCGCGATAAGTTTGCTCAAAATACAAACTTCAAAGCATGGATTTACACAATCATGAAAAATACGTTCATAAACGATTACCGCAGGAATGTAAAAACCAAGAATACTTTTGATGGCTCAAATAACGATTTTCATCTGTTGTTTACATCCGACAAAGTTGATCCGGGGCCCGACTCCTCCTACAGTTCAAAAGAAATCAACAAAACAATTGATGCACTTGAAGATGAATATAAAATACCTTTCACCATGTTTTTAGATGGTTACAAATACAAGGAAATAGCCGAAGAACTTGACTTACCGCTTGGAACTGTGAAAAGTCGTATCTTCTTTACCCGCAAAAAACTTGAAAAATCATTAAAAGATTATTCAAATAATTAATAATTTCGAATTGTTATTAAAAAAGATTCTCAATTGAGAATCTTTTTTTTTGAACACATCCGCCAAAAGTGTAAAATATGAAAAAAATAGCAGTTCATTTAGCCGAAGGGTTTGAAGAAATTGAAGCAGTGAGTATTATCGATGTTTTGCGCAGGGCAGAAATAAACGTTACGGTTGTGTCGATAACTGAAAAACTGCAGGTTACCGGTTCGCATGGAATTAAAATTATAGCTGATCAGCTTTTTAATGATGTTAATTATGATTTGATTGACATTATTTTATTACCAGGCGGAATGCCTGGATCGACGAATTTAAACAACCATCTTGGACTCAGGGAACAGATTTTAAACTTTCATGACAACAAAAAGTTATTGGGTGCAATTTGTGCAGCTCCTTTGGTTTTTGGTAACCTTGGAATTTTAAAAAATATTACAGCAACCTGTTACCCGGGATTTGAAAACCAGTTGCATGGCGCCATTGTTACCACAGAGAATGTTGAAGTTTCGGAAAATGTAATTACAGGCAAAGGCGCCGGGGTTGCTATTGATTTTGCACTTAAAATAGTCGAGTTGCTTAAAGGAAAAGAACTTGCAACTAAACTGTCTCAAAAAATGATTGTCACAGTTTAATTTACTTTCTCAGCAATCCAGTTTCGGGCATTTACAAAAGCCTGAATCCATGGCGCTACTTCATCCATTTTCCGTTCCGCCGGGTAATATGCCCAATGCCACGGTTTGAATGCCCTTTCTAAATGAGGCATCATTACCAAATGTCTTCCATCTTCTGAACAAAGCGATGCAGCAGAATAATGCGAACCATTTGGATTTGCCGGATATACTTCGTGGCTGTATTTCATTGGAATAATATATTGCGGCTCGTTAAACGGAAGATAGAACTTACCCTCGCCGTGCGCAACCCAGATTCCCAGTTTCATGCCTGCCATATTTCCGAGCATCACCGAATTATTATCAAGAATATCCACATTCACAAATGCCGATTCGAATTTACCCGATTCATTGTGCAACATTTTGGGTTGAATACTGTGCTCGGGATAAACCAGGCCAAGTTCGACCATTACCTGGCAACCGTTGCAAACACCCAAACTCAGGGTATCGTCGCGACGGTAAAATTTTTCCAGCGCAATTCTTGCTTTTTCGTTGTATCTGAAAGCGCCCGCCCAACCTTTTGCCGAACCAAGAACATCGGAATTTGAAAAACCACCCACAAAAACAATCATATTCAAATCTTCCAGTGTTTCGCGGCCGGAAATTAAATCGGTCATGTGAACATCTTTTACATCCATCCCCGCCAGGTACATCATGTATGCCATTTCACGATCACCGTTTACGCCCTTTTCGCGGATGATTGCAGCTTTGATTCCGGTCGGTTTGCGGCGGTTGAGGTTAATTCCCAAATCAGCCGCTTTCCCTGTAAAATCTTTGAAATCGTATTCGAGTTCAAACCGTTTGTAATTTTTGAAACGTTCGAGTGCAAGTTCAGGTTTGGTTTGTTTCCGTTCGAGCAGGTAGGATGTTTTAAACCACAAATCGCGCAACGAGTCAATATCAAAATCCGTTTCAGACCCAAAATTTATCACCCTTACTTTTCGAAAAGGAACCGGAAATCCGATTGAAACGAAATCAACTCCTGCATTTTCCAGTTGCGATTTAACTTCATTGTTATCGGCACATTGAATTACAATTCCTGGATTTTCACTGAAAAGCACTTTTACCAAATCCTGTTCGCCGATTCCGGTTAAGTCAACTTTCATTCCACCTTTATTGCTACTGAAACACATTTCGAGCAAAGTGGTAATTAAACCACCCGAGGCAATGTCGTGGCCAGCCAGAATCAAGCGTTGTTCAATTAATTTTTGAACGGTATTAAAAGTGTTAACGAATTTTTCTGCACTTGCAACTCCGGGAGCAGTTTTCCCTAATTTATTGACAGACTGTGCAAAAGCGCTGCCTCCCAGTGCGCGTTCAGTAAAAGAAAAATCGATAAAAAGAATTTCTTTGCTTTCGTCGTTTACCAAAACCGGTTCAACCACTTTCCGGCAATCAGAAACTTCGCCCGAAGCGGAAATAATAACCGTTCCGGGCGCGTAAACCACATCATCCTTGTATTTCTGTGTCATCGACATGGAATCTTTTCCGGTAGGAATATTGATTCCCAGTGCACAGGCAAAATCGCTGGCTGCTTTCACCGCTTCGTAAATCCGCGCATTTTCGCCGGGATTCTTTGCAGGCCACATCCAGTTGGCACTTAAAGAAACACTTCTCAAATGGTCGGTTAGCGGCGCCCAAATAATATTGGTCAGTGATTCTGCTATCGACAAAACCGATCCTTTTGGGGCATCAACCAATCCTGCAACAGGTGCATGTCCGATTGATGTTGCCAAACCTGCTTTTCCGTGATAATCAAGAGTGATTACTCCTACATTATTTAACGGAAGATGCAATTTGCCTGCGCCCTGCTGTTTTGCAATCCGTCCCGTTACCGAACGGTCAACTTTGTTGGTCAGCCAGTCTTTACAGGCCACCGATTCAAGTTGAAGTACATTTTCAACCAGAGTCTGAATATTTTCAACATCGTATTCCAGTTCTTCAAAATCGGGAATCAGGGTTGTATCTTCCAAAACTGTTTTTGGCGGATTTCCGAACATGTAGCCCAGTTGCCAGTCGATTGCCTTTTCACCCGTTTTCGAATTTTCGAAAGTAAACTGCATGTCGCCGGTTGCCTCACCAATATTGTAAATGGGCGCACGTTCGCGTTCGGCTATTTTAGTAAGCAAATCAACATGTTCCTGTTTCATAACCAAACCCATCCGTTCCTGCGATTCGTTTCCAATTATTTCTTTTTGTGAAAGAGTGGGATCTCCAACCGGAAGTCTTGCTGTGTCGATTTTCCCGCCGGTTGATTCAACCAGTTCCGAAAGGCAATTCAAATGACCGCCGGCACCGTGATCGTGAATTGAAATAATCGGGTTTTCACCGGCTTCGCTTAATGCACGGATTGCATTGTAAACCCTCTTTTGCATTTCGGGATTAGCACGCTGAACGGCATTCAGTTCAATATGATTTTCAAATTCACCTGTGGCAACTGACGAGACTGCACCCCCGCCCATTCCAATCCGGTAATTATCGCCACCAAGTAAAATTATCCTGTCGCCTTTTTCGGGCGTGTCTTTCAAACTGTGTTTTTTATTTCCAAAACCAATTCCGCCGGCAAGCATGATTACTTTGTCGTAACCATATTTTTTAAAGTTTTCGAAATGTTCGAATGTTAAAACAGAACCTGTAATTAATGGCTGACCAAATTTATTTCCAAAATCGCTGGCTCCGTTTGAAGCTTTTATCAGAATTTCTTCGGGAGTCTGATACAACCATTCGCGCTCTTCAGTAGCCTGTTCCCAACTTCTTTCAGCTTCAGTTCGTGGGTACGAAGTCATGTAAACCGCTGTTCCGGCAATGGGCAAACTTCCTTTTCCACCGGCAATCCTGTCGCGGATTTCACCACCTGTTCCGGTAGCAGCGCCGTTAAATGGCTCAACAGTTGTGGGAAAATTATGCGTTTCGGCTTTTAGCGAAAGAACTGTTTCAATGTCTTTGATTTCGAAAAAATCGGGTTTATCCTGGGTTTTCGGGGCAAATTGCTCAACAGTGGGCCCTTGTACAAAAGAACAGTTATCGCGGTATGCGGATATTATTTTATTCGGATTATTTTTAGAAAAAAGATGCAATAATCCCCACAC
>JBBIVS010000153.1:0-8213 GCA_037439605.1 Draconibacterium sp.
TCTTCGGGTCGGCACCAATGGGTTGGGTCCAACCCACATGGCCGTCAGGCTGAATCAGGCCGTTTAATCCAATCCAGGCCTTTTCAACCACCGGTAAATAGATTGCTTTATCAAGAATTCCAGCGTTAATTCCCCAGGCCAAAGCATAGCAGTAAAATCCCGAGCCGCTGGCTTCACCGCCTGGATACGAAGCAGGATCGAGCAAACTGGCCCGCCAAAGCCCGTCGTCCTGTTGCAGCGATGCAATTTTTTCGGCCATCTCTTTGTAATTCTGAATATAAAAATCCCGGGTCGGCCAACCTTTGGGCAGTTCTTTTAATGTCCGCACAAGTCCGCCCATCACCCAGCCATTTCCACGCGACCAAAATATTTTTTTACCGTTGGCTTCCTTTATCACCGTAATACCAGGTTCATTCCATTTGTATTTCATGTCGCGGGCATACAAATGCTCATCTTTATCATAAAGCAAATTATAGCACTCTTTAAATAGTTTGTCGTTCAGTTCGAGGTATTTGTTATCTTTCAAAGTAACACCGAGTTTTACAAACGCTGCCGGTCCCATAAACAAAGCATCGCACCACCACCAGGTAACAGGTCTGATTTCGCCTGTTTCGTAAGGAGTTACCATAAATTTATCAATTGTTTCAATAAATGGCTGAATCATTTTTTTGTCTCCCGAAACCCGGTACATGTCAATGTACGTTTGACAAATGACGTGATCGTCAGCGTGGTGCAATCGCGGCCCTGGTTCCCAACGGTTGGCCTCGCCCATTTCGTACATGGCTTTCCAGATTTTTTTCGAACCTGTGGTTTCGTAAGCTGAAAATACACCGGCATAAAAAGCGCCATTGGTCCAGTCGTATAATTCGTGTTTCGGATTTTTTAACTGCCATTCCAAAGCTTTGGTCATGGTTTTTTTGATGTACTTGCTTTTAAAAAACTTTTCATTTCCGGCTTTTTGCGCATAAACAGAACTGGTTAAAAATACAATTACAAGGAAAGTTGAAATTAGTTTGTTCATCTGTTATCAGTTTTAAAATTCATAATAATGGTTGACTTAAAAATTCAGTTTTGTAGCTGGTTCAAATTTATGCAACCGATTGCAATTTTCAAAATAAAATTGAAATCAATTTTTGCCGGTCAATATTAAATTAATAGCAATTCATATTGTTGAAACCAATATTATATTTATAATTGCAACATTAATAACGAAAAATGAAATTTAAACAAGTACATCACGGCCATCATGGATTGAACCAATTGGTAGGTAGGCTGTAATAGTTTTGTTTAATTTATAAAATATAATTCAGTAAAAGGCTTACCTGTGGTAGGCCTTTTTTATTGAAAGAGGCTCACGACCTCTCCAAAGAAGAGGAGGAAGAATTTGAAAACAAAAAAATAGAAAATATAATGAACAGAATTAAAATTGCGATTCAAACCAAAGGAAGGTTAAACGAAGATTCGATGCACCTGATTCAGGAAGCGGGCATTGACCTGACAATCGGAAGACGCACGCTGATTGCCGAATCAAGAAATTTCCCAATGGATGCGCTGTTTCTTCGCGACGATGATATTCCGCAAACCGTGGCGGACGGAGTTGCCGATATTGGAATTGTCGGCGAAAATGAAATGCTTGAAAAAGGAGAAAAAGTGATCATCGCCAAACGACTTGGATTCAGTAAATGCAGACTATCTCTGGCAATCCCAAAATCTCTCGAATACAACGGGCTTGACTTTTTTAACGGCAAAAAAATTGCAACCTCCTACCCTGTTATTCTGAAAAAGTTTTTAGCCGAAAATAATATCAATGCCGAAATACATGTAATTACAGGTTCGGTTGAAATTGCTCCTGGAATTGGTTTGGCAGATGCCATTTTCGACATTGTCAGTTCAGGCTCAACGCTGGTCAGCAACCGTTTAAAAGAGGTTGAAGTGGTGCTGAAATCGGAAGCGCTGTTAATCGCCAATCCGAATTTATCGCCCGAAAAACAGGAAACGCTCAATGAATTTATTTTCCGTATGGAATCGGTGCAGCGCGCCAAAGGTAAAAAATACATTTTGCTGAATGCGCCAAACCATAAAATACAGGAAATAGCAGCGTTGTTGCCCGGAATGAAAAGCCCCACTGTTGTGCCACTGGCAGAAAAAGGCTGGAGTTCGATGCATTCGGTGATTGAAGAAAATGATTTCTGGGTGGTAATCGGCAAACTGAAAAAAGCAGGAGCTGAAGGTATTTTGGTTATTCCGATTGAAAAAATGATTTTTTGAAAATGAAAACATTCATTAATCCACCGCGAAATACATGGCCCGAAATTATGAAACGTCCGGTTTTAGATGTTTCCGAATTATACGGAAAAGTACAAACCGTTTTAAACGAAATTAAAACCGGTGGCGACGAGGCTCTGCGGAAATTCACCCTTCAATTCGACGATGTAAATATAGAATCGTTTCATGTTTCAGGAGAAGAGTTAATTGAAGCTGAACAACTTGTCGATAATGAATTAAAAGCTGCCATAAAACTGGCGTCAAAAAACATTCAGGGATTTCATGCAGCGCAAACCATTCAAATCAAAAAAATTGAAACAACTCCTGGTGTAATCTGCTGGCAAAAACCTGTTCCCATCGAAAAAGTTGGTTTGTATATTCCCGGTGGTACGGCTCCGCTTTTTTCAACAGTTTTAATGCTTGCAATTCCTGCGCAGATTGCGGGTTGTAAAGAAATTGTATTGTGCTCGCCACCTTCCAAAGAAGGTAAAATTCATCCGGCAATTTTATATGCAGCAAAACTTTCGGGTGTTACACAAATTTACAAACTCGGCGGTGTTCAGGCGATTGGCGCCATGGCTTACGGAACGCAAACCATACCTAAAACCTGGAAAATTTTTGGCCCCGGAAACCAGTATGTTATGGCAGCCAAACAGTTAGTGGGCATAGACGATGTTTCAATCGATATGCCCGCTGGCCCCTCAGAAGTTCTGGTGGTTGCCGATGAAACATCGAATCCGGCATTTGTTGCATCCGATTTGCTTTCGCAGGCCGAGCACGGAGCAGATAGCCAGGTGGTTTTGATTGCAAATAATCAGGATGTTATTGAAAATGTACTGACCGAAATTGAAATTCAAATAATAAATCTTTCGAGAGGAAAAACAGCCTCAAAAGCTCTTGAACACAGCATTTTTATTGTTATGGAGGATTTTGAAAATCAGATTGACTTGATAAACGAATATGCACCTGAACATCTGATTATCAGTACAAACAACTATTCCGGATTTATCGATAAGATTGTGAATGCAGGATCGGTTTTTCTTGGGGAATACACCCCTGAAAGCGCCGGCGATTATGCTTCCGGAACCAATCACACACTCCCGACAAATGGCTGGGCACGTTCTTACAGTGGTGTTAATCTGGATAGTTTTCTGAAAAAAATTACTTTTCAGGAAATTACAAAGGAAGGATTGATAAATATTGGACCTGCCATACAAAAAATGGCTGAGGCAGAGGAATTGCAGGCGCACAAAAATGCGGTAACTTTGAGATTGAAACAGATAATATAGCTACTTTGAAATTAAAGGATACTGCTGAGGATTTTGAATCATGTTTAAAGTAAGATCTATGTCTAATTTTTCCCAATATAAATGCTGGTTATTCAGCGCAATGACATCAGAGATTTCTGATATTCGGGCATTTCTGAACCATGGGAATTCATTAAATGGAAGAAAATATTCTTTTTCACCGAACATTAACCAAAAACCATGGTTTGAAATATTGGTTACTTCAACTTCCAAAATGTTCTTTCCAACCATCTTTAACTTCAATTTATTTATTGGGCAAAGTTAAACAATACCTAAGCGATAAAAAGTAAACATACTTAAAATATCAAGTTATGGACAAACTCCGAAAAGTAAAAGAATATGAAGAAATGCCACGAAGGCACAAAAACACAAAGAAACACAAAGCATTCAATATTAATTTCTTAAACTTTGTGAAACCTTTGAGACTTGGTGTCTTAGTGGCAGTATTTCACTTTTAAAATGGTTTCAATTAGTAAAATAACAATGAATTTAAATAATCTGCTCCGAAAGAATATTCAAAACCTGAAACCCTATTCCTCTGCGCGCGATGAATATTCGGGCGATGCGATGGTTTTTCTCGATGCTAACGAGAATCCGTTTAACGATCCTTACAACCGTTATCCCGATCCGTTGCAAAAGGAGTTAAAACAAAAAATATCAGCACTAAAAAATATTCCTGCCAACCAGATTTTTCTCGGTAACGGCAGCGATGAACCCATTGATTTACTCATACGAGCTTTCTGCGAACCAGGAATTGATAACGTTGTAACCATCAATCCAACTTACGGAATGTACCAGGTGGCAGCCGATACAAATAATATTGAAGTGGTAAAAGTTTCGTTAACAGCCGATTTTGAACTCGATTCAAAACAAATATTGAAGGCTGTAAACGGAAATACAAAACTGATTTTCCTTTGCTCACCAAACAATCCCAGCGGTAACAGTCTGAATAAAGATGCAATGCTTGAGATTATTCAAAATTTCTCCGGACTGGTGATTCTTGACGAGGCGTACATTGATTTTGCACCCGGAAAATCATTGTTACCGGAACTTGAAAAATACCCAAACCTTATTATTCTGCAAACTTTCTCAAAAGCCTGGGGAATGGCGGGTATCAGATTAGGAATGGCTTTTGCAGCAAGCGAAATAATTAAGGTTTTGAATAAAATAAAATACCCCTACAACCTGAATATTTTAACCCAGCAAAAAGCGATCGAACTACTCGAAAACAAAGAGCAGGTTTATACTTGGATAAAAATGCTGATTGAGGAACGCGAAAAAATGAGGAAATATCTGGTAAAACTTCCTTTTGTAACCAAAATTTACCCGTCGGACGCTAATTTTCTTTTGGTTGAAATGACCAATGCACGTGCTATATATAACTACCTGGTTGAGAATGGGATAATTGTTCGCGATCGTTCTAAAATACATTTGTGCAACAATAGTTTGCGAATTACAATCGGCACAATGGAAGAAGATAATTTATTACTTCAGGCATTAAAAGAATATATTTAATTGAAACAACCGATTTAAAATATGAAGAAAAGAGCGCTTTTTATCGACCGCGACGGCACACTGATTTACGAAACCGAAGACGAACAAATCGATTCGCTGGAAAAGCTGGAATATTTGCCAAAGGTTTTCAGGAATATGTATTTTATTCAGAAGAACCTGGATTACGAACTGGTAATGGTTACCAATCAGGATGGGCTGGGAACTGCTTCTTATCCTGAAAATACATTTTGGCTGGTTCACGATAAAATACTTCGGGCGTTTGAAAAAGAAGGTGTTACTTTCGATGATATTTTAATCGATCGCAGTTTTCCTCACGATAATCTGCCCACCCGTAAACCGGGAACCGGAATGCTTACTAAATATTTGAACGGCGGTTATGATTTGGCCAACTCATTTGTAATTGGCGACCGGTTGACAGATATTCAACTTGCCAAAAATCTGGGCGCCAAAGGAATATTAATTAATAATGGCAATTTGGTTGAACAGTTGGAGAAACAGGGACTGGCTAATTATTGCGTTCTGGTTTCCGATGATTGGGATGATATATACGCCTGCGTTGCCTCACCGGTAAGAACAGCAGGAGTGGTGCGAACTACAAAAGAAACAAACATTTCTGTTCAGTTAAACCTCGATGGTTCAGGAGTTTGCGAAATTTCCACCGGCTTGCATTTTTTCGACCACATGCTTAATCAGCTTGGGCGCCATTCGGGAGTTGATTTAAAAATCGAAGTAAAAGGTGATCTGGAAGTTGACGAACATCACACAATCGAAGACACCGCGCTTGCTTTGGGCGAAGCTTTCAAAATTGCTGTCGGGAAAAAAACCGGGATGGAACGTTATGGTTTTTGCCTGCCAATGGATGATTGTCTTGCACTTGTTGCCATCGATTTTGGAGGACGCCCGTGGTTAGTTTGGGATGCTGAGTTCAAACGCGAAAAAGTGGGTGATATGCCAACTGAAATGTTTATGCACTTTTTTAAATCGTTTTCGGATGCTGCGTTGTGTAACCTGAATATTAAAGCAGAGGGAACAAACGAGCATCATAAAATTGAAGCTATATTTAAAGCCACTGCAAAAGCAATTAAAATGGCAATTAAACGTGATTTTTTTAACTTTGAATTGCCAACAACAAAAGGATCTCTATGAAAACCATAAAACCACTCAGAGAAAATAAAAACACGGCTATTTTGTTGATTCATTGTCCCGATAAACAGGGAATTTTGGCAACCGTTACCGAGTTCCTGAATAAAAACCACGGGAATATCATCTATCTCGACCAACATGTAGATCACCAGGAAAGCATATTTTATATGCGCGTTGAGTGGGAACTGAACGGTTTTGCAATTCCCCATGAAAAAATTGGTGAATACTTCGACACTTTGATTGCCCATTCGCTTGAAATGAACTGGCGGCTTTATTTTACCGACGACATACCACGTATGGCGTTGTTTGTTTCAAAAATGCCACATTGCTTATTCGATATTTTGGCAAGATACACTGCTGGTGAATGGGATGTTGAAATACCAATAATTATCAGCAATCATGAAACTTTAAAACCTGTTGCGGAAAGGTTCGGAATCGATTTCCACTATTTTCCGGTGACCTCCGGAAACAAGGCAGAACAGGAACAAAATGAAATTGAATTGCTTAAAAAACATAATATCGATTTCGTGGTTTTAGCACGTTACATGCAAATACTTTCCGCTGATTTCATTCAACATTTCCCCAATAAAATAATTAACATTCATCATTCATTTTTACCTGCATTTGCCGGAGCAAAGCCTTACCATGCAGCTCACGAAAGGGGAGTTAAAATTATTGGCGCCACAAGTCATTATGTTACATCCGATTTGGATGCCGGACCGATTATTGAACAGGATGTAACCCGTTGCAGCCACATCGATACTGTTGAAAAATTAATCAGAAAAGGTCGTGATTTGGAAAAAATTGTACTTTCGCAGGCGGTGTACAAACACCTGCAACGAAAGATTCTGGTTTATAAAAACAGGACTGTTGTATTTAATTGATGAAAAACAAGAAATACAAGAAATAACAGAATAAGGAATAACGAATCAGGAATTAGAAAAACGGAGAACAAAAAACTTTCTTATTCCTTATTCCATATTGTTTATTTTAGATTAAAAATTGATTATGAGACTATTGATTACATATTTTACGTTTGTATTGATTACAACATCAGCATTTGCCCAGCTAAAAGAAATTCCCAAACAGAATATCCCGGCTGATTATGGCTACATTGTAAAAATCGGTCAGCAAATGCCCGAAATCGAAATGGTTTTAACCGATGGAGAAAAAGTTACAACTGCCGATTTGCAAGGCAAAGTAGTAATGCTCCAGTTTACTGCAAGCTGGTGTTCGGTGTGTAGAAAAGAAATGCCTCACATTGAAAACGAAATCTGGCAAAAACATAAAAACAATAAAAATTTTGCACTGATTGGGATTGACATGGATGAACCTTTGGAAAAAGTAAAAAAGTTTGCCGAAGTCATGAAAATCACATATCCGCTGGCGCTGGATCCGGGTGCTGAAATATTCTACACTTTTGCTGCCAAAGGAGCCGGTGTTACGCGCAATGTTATCGTCAATAAAAAAGGTAAAATTGTTTACCTCACCCGGTTATTTAAAAAAGATGAATTCAACGAAATGAAAGAGGTTATTGAATTTTTGCTGAAAGAGTAGTTGCAGGGTGCTGGATGCTCGATGTTGGATACTGGAAACTGGTCATTAGTCATTAGTCAATGGTTACTGCATACTGAATACTGCCTACCGCCTACTAATATTCAAACTTTGAACTCGAAACTCGAAATTAATAAATGAATATCGTAATCATAAAATACAACGCAGGCAATATCGAATCGGTGAATAACGCATTGAACCGGTTAGGTGTAAATGCCGAAATTACTGCCGACCCTGATAAAATCAGGAATGCTGATAAAGTAATATTTCCGGGCGTTGGAGAAGCAAGCACTACCATGGAATACCTCCAAAATCATGGACTTGATAAACTTATTATTTCCTTGAATCAGCCCGTATTGGGAATTTGCCTCGGGTTACAACTAATGTGCTCACATTCAGAAGAAAATGACACCAAATGCCTCGGTATTT
>JBBIVS010000154.1:0-8207 GCA_037439605.1 Draconibacterium sp.
ATGTTGTGTCGTATGTACGTTTTGAGGGTAAAGCAGCAACAATTCCTGAGAACCAGATTGAATCCCTGAAACAAATGCTGAAGCAGTATGATTTTGAGGTTGAAGTAACAAACGAAAATTTTGCGCCTGGTAAAAGGGTCGAGGTGATTGAAGGCCCACTGATTGGGCTGAGGGGAGAATTGATTGAGGCACGCGGAAGGAACAAATTTATAATCAGGTTTTCAGAAATAAACAGTATTTTTTCAGTCGAAGTTCCTGCAAATCAATTAAGTTTACTTCCTGAAGTAAATTGATATTTAAAAATGAATCAGGAACAGAAATACTTTCCACGTTTGCAGGAAATCAACCGGGCAAAAATCAATCTTAACAATGTAATCCTGCAAACGCCATTACAAAAAAACCTGAACCTGTCGGAAGAATTTCAAGCCAATATTTTACTTAAGCGCGAAGATTTACAAATAGTGCGTTCGTATAAACTGCGTGGCGCTTACAATAAGATTGCACATTTGTCGGAAGAGGAACTGAAGAATGGCGTTATTTGTGCCAGCGCCGGAAATCATGCGCAGGGAGTGGCTTATTCATGCCGGAAATTAGGAATTAAAGGCAAAATATACATGCCAACAACCACTCCCCAGCAAAAAATTAAGCAGGTAAAAATGTTTTGGAAAGAGTTTATTGAGGTTATTTTATCGGGCGATACTTTCGACGATGCGCAAAATTCGGCGCTTGCCGATGCAGCCAAAACCGATATGGCTTTTATCCATCCATTCGACGACCCGCAGATAATTGAAGGACAGGCAACGGTTGCCCTCGAAATTTTGAAGGACACGCATGAACACATCGACTTTGTTTTTGTGCCCATTGGCGGTGGAGGACTGATTGCCGGAATGGGTGCTTATTTTAGGCAGGTGAGCCCGCAAACCAAAATCATTGGCGTTGAACCTGCCGGAGCGCCTTCGATGCAAAAAGCCCTGGAGGCCGGAAAAGTGGTTGAACTAAAAAACATCGACAAATTTGTAGATGGCGCTGCCGTGCAAAAAGTAGGACAATTGACTTTCGACATTTGCCGCACGGTGATTGACCATATTATTGTTGTGCCTGAAGGCAGAATATGCACCAAAATTCTCGATTTATACAACCGCGACGCCATTGTGCTTGAACCTGCCGGGGCACTCTCAATTGCCGCACTCGATTTTTACCGCAACGAAATCATGGGTAAAAATGTGGTTTGCATCGTAAGCGGCAGCAACAACGACATTACCAGAACCGAGGAAATCAAGGAACGTTCGCTATTATACGAAGGGCTGAAACACTATTTTATTGTCCGTTTTCCGCAGCGTGCCGGTGCTTTGCGAACTTTTGTGGATATTGTGCTTGGGCCAGCCGACGATATCACGCATTTCGAATATTCAAAAAAAACAAACCGTGAAAAAGGGCCGGCTGTTATTGGAATTGAAGTTCAAAGCAAGGATGATTTTAACGGATTGGTTAAAAGAATGGAAGAAAATGGTTTTATTTACGAATACCTGAATGAGCAGCAGGATTTATTTCAGTTTTTGATTTAAAGTTTCAAACTCGTTTCTAATTGAATCGGATGTTATATTAATTTTATTTAGTTGCAAATGAGTCGATTATTGCAGTTAGCCATACTTTCCATTGTTATTTTGCTGTTTGGTTGCAAAAAAAAATCAGACTTTCTGCCGGAAATCAGGGAACATTTTCGGCAAGGAAATTTTGCAGAAGCTGAAAAACTGATTAACAAGTTAAGGACTGCAGGTTTGCCTGATTCATTGGCAATTGAAATCGAAATCCTGGAAGCTCGAATGGAAAGGATTCAACTTGATTTTTCAAAATCCGAAACCGAAATTAAATCTGAACTTGCACCATTTTTCCCAAATCTAAATGAAGACCAAATCCGGGAATGGGAAGCTGATAAAAGTCTGGAGATGAGAATTATCAACGGCGAGCGAAGATATTTTAAAAGGGCTGTCAGAAATCTTTTCAGGATTAACCCGGAGGCGAAAACAGTTTGGAAAGCTAAGCATATAAATGCCCCCGATTCGCTTGATTTGTTCTGTTTGGCACACACCGAAAAACTGTTTCAGCAGGTTGAATCCGGTTTAAATTTATTTGAAAATCCAGCAAAATTCAGAATCAATTTTACAATTACCGTAAAACCCGATGCTGTTCCGGCGGGCGAAACCGTGAAATGTTGGATGCCATTTCCACGCGAATCGGAGCCACGTCAGAAAAATGTGGAGTTAATTTCAGTAAATGATGAAAACTATAAAATTGCAGATAATCAAAACTTACAACGAAGTTTATACATTGAAAAAATTGCAGTTGCCGGAAAACCTGTTATTTTCGATTATTCAGCTACGTTTGAAATTGCAGCTCAGTATAAAAAAATTGATACTGCCAAATTAAAACCTTATGATATAAATATTGATTTATACAGGCAATATACCTCGGAGCGGCTGCCGCATATTGTTTTTTCAAATGAAATAACAACACTGGCCGATAGTTTGACAAGTGGTTTAAATAATCCTTACGAAAAAGCTAAGGCCATCTTTTACTGGATTGACAAAAATATTCCCTGGGCTTCGGCGCTCGAGTATTCCGTTATGGAATGTATTCCTGAATACGTGCTTCAAAACCGTCACGGCGACTGTGGCATGAAAACCCTGCTTTTTATGTCGATGGCCCGCAGCGTTGGCATTCCGTGTAAATGGCAAAGTGGCTGGATGCTTCACCCCGGCGAAATCAACCTGCACGACTGGTGTGAGGTGTATTACGAAGGAATTGGCTGGGTCCCGGTCGATCAGTCGTTTGGGTTGCAGGTTTCTGATATGCAGGAAATCAGCGAGTTTTACCTCTCCGGAATTGATGAGTACCGTTTGATAATCAATGACGATTTTGGCAGTGAATTCGATCCGCCAAAAATGTTTTACCGCAGCGAACCCATCGATTTTCAGCGCGGGGAACTGGAATGGAAAAGAGGAAATATTTATTTTAACCAGTGGGATTATTTTATGGAAGTAACAAAAATCAAATGAATCCAGGAAACGATTTTTATTTCAGTGTGAACTGATAGTCAAATTTTCAATTTAAAATGAACAGGCAAAAATTTTTAAAGAGTTCAATCCTCATTTCTGCGGGTAGCATAATTTTACCTCATCAAATATATTCGAATATGAAAATAAGAAATCTGCCCAAAACCGGTTTAAAACTCAGTTATGAACCATACGATCTGCAGTTAAAACATGTTTTCACCTTGTCAGGAAGTTCGCGCAGCACAACGCCGGTAATGCTTACCAAAATTGAGTTTGATGGGTTTACAGGTTTTGGAGAAGCTTCGATGCCACCCTATTTGGGTGAAACGCAGGAATCGGCTGGCAGGTTTTTGTCGGGTTTGAAACTGGAGCAATTTACCGACCCGTTCAGGATGGAGGAAATTCTTGAATATGTTGATAAATCGGCTCCCGGCAATACAGCGGCAAAAGCTGCTGTTGACATTGCTTTACACGATTTGACAGGTAAAATCATGGGTCAGCCCTGGTATAAAATATGGGGACTTTCGGCTGAAAAAACGCCCGTAACTTCTTTTACCATTGGTATCGATACGCCCGAAGTGGTGAAACAAAAAGTTAAGGAGGCGGCTGAATTCAAAATTCTGAAAGTGAAACTGGGCCGCGAAAACGACCGGGAAATGATTGAAACCATTCGTTCGGTAACCGATGTTCCGTTAACTGTTGATGTAAATCAGGGGTGGAAGGATAAAAACAGCGCCCTCGAAATGATTCACTGGTTAAAGGAAATGGGTGTGGAATATGTGGAGCAGCCCATGCCAAAGGAAAATGTGGATGAAATTGCCTGGCTTACTGAAAATTCGCCGCTTCCAATAATCGGCGATGAAGCAGTTCAGCGGTTGCCGGATGTTCAGAAAGCATTGGGAGTATATTCCGGAATCAACATTAAACTGATGAAATGTACCGGAATGCGTGAAGCCCGTAAAATGATGAACCTGGCGCTTGCCAACAATGTGAAAGTGATGATTGGCTGTATGACCGAAACTTCGTGCGCCATTTCTGCCGCCGCGCAACTTTCTCCACTGGCAACCTGGGCCGATTTGGACGGTAACCTGCTCATTAGTAACGATCGGTTCGAAGGGGTAAAAATTGTGGATGGGAAAATTGCACTGAATGAGAAACCCGGAATTGGAATTAAAGAAATTTGAACCAATCTCAATACTTATTTGTCTTTATTAAGCTATGAGGACAATTTTAATTCTGATATTTTTTGCAGTTACATTTTCCGCCTGTGCACAGGTGCAAGAGAAGAAGGCGGAGACAGAGTCAAAGGCTGAGACAAAGAAAAAGTTGAAGGAGGGGAAAAAGATGAAGGAATACAGGAAATTAACCGATTTTGAAGAGTACGTAATTATTCACAAAGGAACGGAACGGCCGTTTACTGGAGAGTACAACAATAACAAGGCGAAAGGTACATACACCTGCAAACGTTGCGGGACAGCATTGTATAGATCATCGGATAAGTTTGAATCGAATTGCGGTTGGCCCAGTTTCGACGATGAAATTAAAGGGGCTGTTACTAAAACCCTTGACGCCGACGGACGACGTACTGAAATAACCTGCACCAATTGTGGGGGGCATCTGGGCCATGTTTTTTATGGCGAAGGTTTTACGCCCAAAAACACGAGGCACTGTGTAAATTCGGTTTCGATGCTGTTTGTGCCCGATGAAAAAGAGGAAAGGAATAAAAAAACGCAATAAGGGTGAGTCAGATTTTTTATTATTAAATCAGCGGGTCAAGCCGGTTGTTCCTGAAAAGCCCTTATCCTTGAAACCATGAAAGAAATTCCTAATCCGAAAATGCCAATCAGTGCAAACGAATAGCGCAAACTAAAAGCTTCGGCAATATATCCAATCAGCGGTGGCCCCATTAAAAAGCCCAGAAAACTTACACTTGAAACCGTTGCAAGTGCAATTCCTGTAGGTACGCGGTTTTGCTTTCCGGCAGTGCTGTAAACCGTTGGCACAATACTCGATACGCCAAGTCCAACCAACATAAAGCCAAGTGTGCTGGCAATCAGGTTTGGAAAAATCACTGCGGTAAACAATCCGCTTGAAATCACCACGCCACTGATTTGCAGCATCAGTTTTCTGCCAATTTTGGAAATAATCCTGTCGGCTAAAAATCTTCCGGTGGCCATCATAATCATAAAAGAAGTGTAACCCAGAATAACCAACGAAGCCGGTGCATCCACAACATCTTTAAAATATAAACCGCTCCAGTCGAACATGGCGCCCTCGCTGGCCATGCTGCAAAAACCGATAATACCCAGCTGCACCAGAGCGGAATCTGGTTTCCCAAAAAACCTGCGCCGTTCAGGAATCGTGTTTTCTCCGGGTTTTGCCCTGACCAAAAAAGGGTAGTTTACCCATGTATTAATCCAGACTAAAAGAACTATAACCGCAAAATGCTGCAATGGAGCAAGTTTCAGGTTAATCATGGCCAACCCGATGAGCGCCCCCGCAAAACCCGCCAGACTCCAGCCGCCATGAAAGGAGGCCATAATTGGGCGGCCAAACAAACGTTCTGCTGCTATTCCCTGTGTGTTGATTGAAATGTTGTTCATGTTACCAAACAAACCAAACATAAAAAGTGTAAGCGCAAGTTGCCATCCTGAATTTACCAGTCCAATGGCAATCAGCGTTAGCGTGTAGGCCGGAATGGCAAATGCAATAACTTTTTCGCTGCCAAAGCGGGTAACCAGTTTTCCTGAAAACGGCATCATCAGGAATTGACCCACTGGAAGCGCGAAAAGGATACTCCCAAAGGTGGCGTCGTTTAAACCGAGTGCGGTTTTTATGTCCGGAATCCGGCTGGCCCACGACGAAAAGCAAATCCCCATACTGAAATACACCAGTGAAACAGCAATCCGGATCCGTTTTTTTTCCGGTGCCAGCTTGGTTTGAGAAGGAATTTCAACGGCAATTTCACTCATTATCTTGCACTTTATTGGAAATGCAAATGCAAAATTAGGAAAACAATATTCCTGTTGAATCTTTATTTGAAAATAGATGGATTCGTTAATAAATTAGAAACTCTAATACAAGAACCCGAAAAACCACAATGGAATTTTATTCCCCATTGGGTATTCAATACCATCCACTGCAATAAAAGAATTTTCAATTCCTGTTATTTGTTTTTGTTTTTTGTTTTGTCCACCAATTTCAAACAGGTATTTTTCATCAACCAAAAAATCACAGGATTCTGGATAGTTAACCTTGTGTTTCACCTTAACCTGATTGAGAAAGAATGTTTCACGCAGATTTCCAATTTCCGGTTTGGTATCGGAAAGAGCATACATCAGATTGGTGTTATTCAGAAATAATTTATCTGGTTTATTCAGATAATTAATACCGAATGTATCCTTTGTGAGCCAATTTACAATTTCTGCTTTCTCAAGATAATAAAGGAATTTAAGCAATGTATCCCGGGTAGTGCCTGCTTGTGAAACCAGTTTTTCAATATTTGGTTTGTAAGGAACAATACGTGATAAAACTGCCAGCATTTTTTTTATTTTCAAAACCGAGTAAAAATCAACATGAAAAATTGTAGGAATGTCGTTTTCCAATACCTGATTGGAAATATTTATCAATCTTGAAATGTAATTATCTGCTGATTCTATAAAAAACGGATAATATCCATTTTGCAGATATTCCCCGAATAGTTTTAATGGTTTTATTTTTTCAATTATTTCATAATATGCAGTGATTTTAGTTTCCAATATGCTTTCCAGTGGCAAACTTGGAATTGAAATCTGGTATTTTAGTTCAATAAATTCGCGAAAAGACAATCCTGGAAGATTATATACCATAGCCCGGCGACTAAGATCATGAGATCCTTTATAAATGTCCAGCGCAGATGAACTGGTAAAAACAATTTTGAGTCCGGGCAGGTTGTCATAAATGTTTTTCAACTCTTGCGACCAGTTTGGGTATTTGTGAACTTCATCAAGAAATAAATAATCACCACCCTTTTTGTAAAATTCCTCAGCAAAATATACCAATGGAGTTTGAGCGAAATAAATATCATCAAGACTCACATAAAGCGCTTCTGTTTTAACCGGAAGTTTGGTTTTCATAAATTGCAATAGCATCGTTGTTTTACCGGTACCCCTTGCACCAGAGATGCCAATCAATCGGTCGTTCCAATTAATTTCATTGACTAAAAAACGATAAAAGATAAGTGGTACCCTTTGAAGTCTTGCTTCTGAAATTTGCTTTAATCTTTCCATTGAAAACTTATTTTGATTCAAATATACAAAAATCACTTATATAAAAGTGATAATATGAATAAAAAACACTAATGAATAAGTAAAAATGAAACATTAGTCTGATTTCAAAACAAACAACTTAAATCATGTTAAAAATTTTGTATTGATTTTCTTTCTGAAAATTTATTTTTATCTTGCAGCACAGTTCAGCACAGTTTAATGTAAGAATGCTTTAATGCGTGAATGCGAGAATGAATAGATGAATGGTTGATTAATGTTTTTTGAAATGGAAGAAGAAGTGGATTTGTTTCAGATTCCGACCTCAGCGAGGTTGTATTTGTACAGAATTCATGCAGGATGTGCGGAATTCGACTCCGGCAGGAGTCGTATTCGGTAATCTGAATGGGGTTTCTGTAAACATTGAAATCCGGAATATTTAAATGGTGAAGGAGATTTGAAACTCTGAACTCTGAACCCGGAACCTGAAACTTTGAACCCGAAACTGAATGTACTAATGTCTCAATACAATAAATAAAAAAGATGGCAAACAGAAACATTGGCCGGCTTCCAAAAGTCGGTATCCGTCCGGTAATCGACGGGCGCGAAAGGGGAGTGCGCGAGTCGCTCGAAGTGCAGACTATGAACATGTCAAAAGCTGCAGCCAAGCTGATTGAAGAAAATCTTCGTTTTCCAAGCGGCGAAAAAATTGAATGCGTAATTTCCGACACCACAATTGGCGGTGTTGCTGAAGCAGCGATGTGTGCTGATAAATTTGAACGCGAAGGTGTGGGTGTTTCACTTACAGTCACTCCGGCGTGGTGTTATGGTACCGAAGTGATGGATACTCATCCGTCAATCCCAAAAGCAGTTTGGGGTTTTAACGGAACAGAGCGTCCTGGTGCTGTGT
>JBBIVS010000155.1:0-5769 GCA_037439605.1 Draconibacterium sp.
AACTTTTTAATCCAATCATTGTATAGAATAAAACGGATAAGAAATGAAACTTGCATTAAATACTTTGGTTTATGAAGTTGGAAACCGTGGCCCGGAAGAATCGCTCCGGGAGGCAGTAAAATATGGTTTCCGGTACATTGAATACGCGGGAATCAGAAAGGGAAATCCGCTGACAATGACAAAAGAACAGCGAAAGTAAGCTGTTCGGATTGTGAAGGACAACGGAATTCACAGTAGTCAAATGCTGATGGTAGCCACAAAAGACACTGCTCATCCTGACCCGAAAAAGCGCGACGCTGTTTTCGATTACATGAAAGCTTGTGCCGAATACCAAAAGGATTTAGGTGGCAGACAATTGCTGGTGTGCTGGGGCGGCGGTCTGTACGAACTTGGCACCCGGACCGAGCAATCGTGGGAATACATGGTAAACAATGTGGGCCGTTTTGCCGAATACTGTCTGAAAGAAAACATGCTGGTGGGTATTGAACTCGATCCGCATGTTTATTTTATTTGCAACAATACATACAAACTGGCAAAAGCCATCGAAGATATCGGGTTGCCCAATGTTTACCCGAACGTGGATGTGGGTCACTTGGTAATTACCCGCGAGGGGCCGGAACAGCTGGAGAAACTGAAAAGCCGTTTGTTACATGTTCATTTGAGCGAGACCGAATCGTTTGCCCACACCAACAGCATTCTCGGAACCGGTGCGGTGGACTTTAAAGTTTACGTTGACAAACTTGTTGAACTCGGAATTGAAGAAAATTGTGCTAAATTGGGAGAGCCTTGTGTGGCCGGAATTGAAATGGGCAGCGAGGCCAGCGGTGGCTTTGTGGAAAACCCTGATTTCTGGGTGGAAGAAAGTTTAAAATATTTGGCGAAAATTATGCCCGAATTGACAAGATAAAATGAGAATAACCACATATGTACATAGAAAACAATTGTTTTATATGTGCCCAATGTACCTGTGTGGTTCAAAAATAAAACATATTTTTATAGTATGAAAATTTGTATCGACTGCGACGACGCAGCAGTAAACCTGAAAAAAGTGCTTTTCGACCATCTGAAAAGCAAAGGAATCGACATAACCGATTTGAATTATTCTGCAACAAAAGAAAAAGCCATGTATCCAGAAATTGGCTACAACCTGGCCAAACAAATTCAGGCCGGAAAATACGACCGTGGAATCAGCATTTGCGGCACCGGCCTTGGAATGGCCATGATTGCCAACAAAGTGGAAGGTGTTTATGCCGGCGTTTGCCACGATGTTTTTTCCGCCGAAAGGCTCAGGAAAAGCAACGATGCCCAGGTAATCACAATGGGCGAAAGGGTGATTGGCCCCGAACTTGCCAAAACAATTATCGACGCGTGGATAGTTTCCGAATTTCAGGGAGGCGGGTCTGCACCAAAAGTGGAACAAATGAGGGAACTGGAAAAAAAATCCTTCCACCCGGAAGATTAGAATCTTTAATACTAATAACTAAAATTAATAACCATGCAAAAATTTATCAACGACCCATCGAAAGTGGTCGACGAAATGCTTGAAGCATACGTAAAAGTCCATGCCGATTTGGTTAGCCCAACCGAAAACGAAAGGGTAATTAAGTACAAGTACGCCCCGGTGGAGGGTAAAGTGGGAATCGTCACCGGCGGAGGTTCGGGCCACAAACCTGCCTTTATAGGTTATGTTGGCCGCAATATGGTCGATGCCGTAGCTGTAGGGGAGATTTTTTCATCGCCGCCGGCGCAAATGTTTTACGATGCAATTAAGGAAGCCAATGCCGGAAAGGGTGTGGCCATTCTGTACGGAAACTATGCCGGCGACAACATGAATGTGGCAATGGCGATGGAGGAAGCCGAAGATGAAGGGATTCAGGTTAAAAAGGTGGTGGCCAACGACGATGTTCCATCGGCGCCAAAAAGCGAGGAAGCCAAACGGCGCGGCGTTGCAGGCGAAATTCTGATGTGGAAGGTAGGTGGCGCAAAAGCTGCAATGGGCGGTTCGCTCGACGAGGTAATCGCGGTTGCCCAAAAAGCAATCAACAATACCCGAAGCATGGGGATCGGTCTGTCACCGTGTACCATACCCGAAGTGGGGCACCCGAATTTCACCATCGAAGAAGGAAAAATGGAGGTTGGAATCGGGCACCACGGTGAACCGGGAATAGAAATTGCCGACCTCGAACCGGCAACGAAAATTGCAAAGCGAATGTGCGATATGATATTACCCGATTTACCTTTCGAAAGCGGCGACGAGGTGGTGGTATTGATTTCGGGCTTGGGTTCAACCCCCGTGATGGAGCAGTACATTGTTTACAACGATGTGGAAAAAATCCTGACCGGTGAAGGGATTAAAATTTACTATTCGTATGTGGGTAACTATTTCACATCGCTCGAAATGGCAGGGATTACCTGTACGTTGATGAAACTGGATGATGAGCTTAAACAGTGCATCGACTATGAATGTGATTCAATGGGTATGCGGCAGTTTCAGAGATAAACGATTATGCAAACATTTACAAACAAAGCAGGTTCAGTAATCATTGATAAACTGATACTGGTAATTCAGGAAAACAAACAATACCTTAGCGACATCGATGGCCTGATTGGCGATGGCGACCATGGCATTAACATGAACAAAGGTTTTAACATGTGCCGCGAAGAGCTGGACAAAAATCCGGGTGATTTTTCGTACAGTCTGAAAATGTTGGCCAAAATACTGATGATGAAAATCGGCGGTTCAATGGGGCCGCTTTACGGTAAATTCTTTAAAGCCATAGGAGTTACGCTCGAAGGGAAGGAAGAAATTGGAATCAACGAGATGGGTGAAGCATTGAAAGCTGCTGTTGATGCCATTGCTTCAATTTCACCTGCAAAAGTGGGTGATAAAACCCTGATTGATACTTTGGTTCCCGCTTTGGCAGCATACAAAAAAGCTCAAACTGAAAACAAATCCTTTTCCGAAGCATTGGAAGCAATGAAAAATGCCGCAATTACAGGCCGCGATTCAACCCAGGACATGATTGCGAAACTTGGCCGTGCCAGTCGGTTGGGCGAACGTTCCCGGGGCGTTTTGGATGCCGGTGCAACCTCCTGTTGTCTGATTCTATGCACGATTGCCGATGAAGCAAAACAACTGATTGATTAGATTCCGGATACTTGATACTGGATATTTGGATACTTGATACTGGATAGTTTGTTGGATAATCATAAAAAAAGTATTGTATTCGCTTTTTTAAGCCTCACCATTAGGGGGAGGCTTGGAGGGGGCTTCTAAATTAAAAATAATGAAACAAGGAGTAATTATAGGTTTTCTAGGAAAAACCCAGGATCGTTTTTCAGAATACCAAAAACAGGTTACCACAAAGGAGAAACTGGAAGTGGTTTCAAAAATCGATGGTTTTACAGGGGTTGAAATAGTTTTCCCATACGAAAATGGCGAACCGCAGGAAACCAAATCGTGGATGAATGAATACGGGCTGGAATTTGCAGCTATCAATATAAACATTAAAAAGGAAACCAAGTGGGTTCCGGGCGCTCTTTCCAGGCCCGACAAATCAATCCGCGATAGTGCTGTGGCCATGATAAAATGCGGAAAAGATTTCGCCAAAGCCGTTGGTGCCCCGCATGTTACCTGCTGTCCGCTGAGCGATGGCTACGATGTGCTGTTCCAGATTAACTACAAAACCGCCTGGAATTTTATGGTGGAAACCATTGGCGAGGCAGCGGATTATCTGCCGGAAATTCCACTGTTTATCGAACCCAAATACTCTGAAACAAGGGTGCATTGCCAGCTTGATTCAACGGCAAAAGGCCTGTTGCTTTTAAAGGATGTGAAATGTAAAAACACAGGTATCACGCTCGATATGGGGCATTCGCTGCAAAGCCAGGAAAATCCTGCCCAGGCATTATCGCTAATTTACGAAAGCGGATTTGATGCCTACATTCACACCAACGACAATGATACAAAGGCCGACTGGGATTTGATTGGAGCGAGCCGCCATTTCCTGCATTATGTTGAAATGATGTACTGGGCGCAGGAATATGGTTATAATAAGTTTTTCACGACCGACGCCTCTCCGCGTATTTTCAACGTGGTTGAATTTTTTAACCGCCACTCCGAAATAACTGCCGGAGCCTATAAACTTGCAAAATCGTTGAGCAGGGAGCAAATTTCGGAAATGATGCGCACCGAAGATTTTAACGGATTGATGAAAATGGTGAATTCGAAGATTTACAGAATTTAAAATGCTTTCAATGAATTTTTAACTATAAAAAATATAACTATGACAGAAATTAAAACAAAACAAACCAACGCCGATGTGATTGAATTCATCAACACATTTGCCGACACGGGGCAAAAACGTGCTGACAGTTTCGAACTGCTCAGACTGATGCAGGATTTTACCGGTTTTGAGCCTAAAATGTGGGGGACGACCATTATCGGGTTTGGCAGTTATCATTACAAATCGGAGCGCAGCAGGCAGGAAGGCGACTGGCCGCTGGTGGGCTTTTCACCACGAAAAGCCGCAATTTCGCTGTATGTTTATATGGGCACAAAAGAACAGGAAAAGTTACTGGGCACATTGGGAAAGTTTAAAATGGGGAAAGGCTGTATTTATGTAAAAAAACTGGCCGATATCGACCAGGATGTGCTGAAAAAACTGATGAAAGAGACGATTAATTTTTTGCAAAACAAATATAAAAACTGACAAACGATGGACAAAGCAATGCAGACAATGATTGAAAACCTCCATAAAAACACGGGCAAAACACTCGGCGAATGGATTGAAATCGTTAAAAAGGAAAACCTTGCCAAACACGGTGAAGCCATGAGTTTTCTGAAAGAAAAACATGGATTGACACACGGTTTCGCCAATCTGATTGTTCACAAGGCAAAAGGGACTGATGCTGGTTCTGCTGAAAATCAGGACGATTTGATTGAGAAACAGTACAAAGGGAAAGAGCACTTAAAACCAGTTTACGACAAACTGATGGCTGAAATCGGGAAATTTGGCGCCGACATTGAAATTGCACCCAAAAATGCTTACGTTAGTTTAAGAAGGAAAAAGCAGTTTGCAATCCTTCAGCCCGCAACCAAAACCCGTTTCGAAATCGGAATTAACCTGAAGGGACAACAACCATCCGGGAAACTTGAATCCATATACACAGCCAACGCGATGTGCTCGCACAAAATCAACATTTCAGATGTTTCCGAAATAGACACGGAAGTAATTGAATGGATAAAAGCAGCTTACGAAAACGCAGGATGAAAGAGAACATCATTTTTTTCAATAAGAATATAATATTTAAAATCTGTAAATCAATAATTTAGCAACAAAGAAGAAATAAATAACCGAAATCAAAAACCAATGAAGAACCTGATATTATACCTTTCCGTTGTCCTCCTTCTCTCATGCCAAACCCGGCAAAAACAATCAGTTCAAATCAATGGCGAACTCAAACAGTGGCACAAAGTCACACTGGTGATTAACGGTCCCGAAACTTCGGAATGGGCAAAGGAAAACCCTTTTCTCGATTACAAACTGGAAGCCACTTTTACCAACGGAAATAAAAGTTACACCGTTCCCGGCTTTTTTGCTGCCGACGGCAATGCCGCAGAAAGTTCAGCCGATGGCGGAAATGTATGGAAAGTCCGTCTTCGGCCGGATGCCACCGGAACCTGGAACTACAAAATTTCATTCCGCAAGGGAAAGGATATTGTGATAAAAGAGGGTGAAAACTTGGGTGAACCGGTTGCCGGCGATG
>JBBIVS010000155.1:5783-6861 GCA_037439605.1 Draconibacterium sp.
GATTGGAAGGCAGTTTCGAAGTGGCTGAATCTGATAAAACCGGAAACGATTTTCGCGCGAAAGGACGCATTGTAAATGGTGAAAAAGGCTATTTCAGGGTTCAGGATACGGATGAAATCTGGATAAAAAACGGCGCCGACAGTCCAGAGAATTTTCTGGCTTTTGCCGATTTTGACCAGACTTCGCGGTTCAGTCTGAAAACCGAAGTGCGTGAAGGCGAGGCCGACCCGAAAAAAGACCTGCACAAATACGAACCGCATGTTGCCGACTGGAAAACAGCCGACCCCACCTGGCAAAACGGTAAGGGAAAAGGAATGATTGGCGCGTTGAATTATCTCAGTTCGGTGGGTGTGAACTCGGTTTATATGCTCACAATGAATATTTTAGGCGATGGCAAAGATGTGTGGCCTTACACTGACCACAACGAACGCTACCGTTTCGATTGCAGCAAACTCGATCAGTGGGAAGTGGTCTTCGATTACATGGACCAACTCGGGATGATGATTCATTTTGTTTTGCAGGAAACCGAAAACGAAACCCTGCTCGATAACGGTTACACCGATGTGCAGCGCATGGTTTACCTGCGCGAACTGATTGCCCGGTTTGCCCACCACCCGGCGGTTACATGGAATATGGGCGAGGAGAACGGCCCTGCAAGCTGGACGCCCATCGGGCAAACCCACGACCAGAAGGTGGCAATGGCCAACTACCTGAAAAAAACCAACCCTTTCCCAAATATCGTTGTGGTTCACACCCATGCCGATGATGGAAAACAGGATGAATACCTGACTCCTTTTCTGGGTTTAGAAAACCTCGATGGGCAGAGCATGCAGGTTGGCAATCCGGCGCGCGTAAATGCAAGGATCTCAAAATGGGTGACCGAATCGGAAAAGGCCGGGAAACGCTGGCTGGTAAACATCGACGAAATTGGACCGCACTGGAAAGGCGTGATGCCCGATTCACATGATGCACAGCACGATACCGTTCGACACGAATGTTTGTGGGGCGCTTTGCTGGCTGGCGGGGCAGGAGTGGAATGGTATTTTGGTTACCGCTATCCGCACACCGACCTCACCTG
>JBBIVS010000155.1:6961-8191 GCA_037439605.1 Draconibacterium sp.
TGAAAAAGATTGGGTGGTGGTGTTGAGGTAAAAATTTCATATTAATTTTAAAACTGGTAAATTGGTTTGTCAATCTATATTGTTCTAAATTTGTAAAAAAAGGATTATGGAAACAGCAGGTTTGCAGGAAAGAAAACTCAATATCATTGAACAACTGATTATTCTGAATGATGAGGAGGTTTTTCGGCAAGTTGAAGATTTAATCAACAGGTCGCTAAAACGTCCCGATTTATCCCGGTTTACAGTTGCTGAATTAAAGGCAAGGGCAGAACAGGCCAACAAAGATATTGCTGATGGGAGGCTAATAGCACAGGATGATGTTGAAGCACAAACACAAACATGGTAACATGAAAGTTGTTTGGACCAAAAATCACAGACAATCAGGTGATTATAACCGATGTTTTTGATTGTCGCCAAAATCCGGAAAAAATTAAAAGAAACAAATGAAAGTCATTATTCCATCCCTCGTTTGCAACGCGGGATAAACTTTTTTGCATTTGCAATGCCTGAAATTCATCTGCTCATCAACCTTACAATTTTATTTATCCCGTCAGGGATTGAATGTGAACAACAACTTTCATTATTAAAAAACAATTTATAAATTTGTATCCAAATGAATACAAAAAAATAAATGTTCATAATTGAGAAAACAGATGAATTTGACAAATGGCTGAGAAAATTAAAGGATTTAAGAGCCAAAGCCAAAATATTGTTTCGTATTCAAAAAATTGAAAATGATGAATACTTTGGAGACTGTGAACCTGTTGGCAATGGAATTCGGGAATTAAAAATTGACTACGCTAAAGGATACAGAGTATATTTTAAGGAGTCAGACGGGAAAATCATTATTTTACTAACAGGTGGAGATAAATCAACGCAGCAAAAAGACATTGAAAAGGCAAAAGAGATTTTAAAAAGAATAAAAAAACAGTGAAATGGAAACAACAAAATTTGATGTAGCAGACTATTTGGATAGTAACGAAATGATTGCAGAATATTTGAATACTGTTTTGGCAGAAGGAAATGAATCAGATATAATTACAGCAATCGGACACATTGCAAAGTCCATTGGAATGACAAAAATTGCCCAGGAAACCGGATTAAGCAGGCCAAGTTTATACAAAGCTTTATCTGATGGCGCCAAGCCTCAGTTTGAGACAATTATGAAAGTTTTAAGAGCAATCGGCGGACAAATTCAAATCAATCCAATAACTGCCTGAGAAAAATCTC
>JBBIVS010000156.1:0-4302 GCA_037439605.1 Draconibacterium sp.
TACGCATTTTTTAGTGTCAACGGCCATCGCATATCTCATGATTCAATCTCCTTTGCTGGTTGTTCGGTAATAAATTTCACAAAATTCCCGCGCATTCCGGTACCACCCATAATCGGGTCGATTGCAACCTGTGTTATCAGTTGGGTATCCGAAATTCCTTTCCCATAGGCGCGTTTCAACAGTTTATTGTCGTGGCCAAAACCATGTACCATGTACACAGTATCGGGCCCGATCCGTTCGGTGACCCTCACTTTAATCGGAAAATCAGAAACCACTCCATCCTGGTTTTCAAGCCACACAAGCTGGTCCATTTTCAAACCATATTTGTTTGCAATCCCCGGATTCACCCACAATTTATTTTCTTCCATAATTGCTGCGAGGTTTGGATTGTTTGCTGTCCGGGCAAAGGTGTGCATGGCTGCCCTTCCGTAATTCAACCTGATATACCCTTCGGGGGCCTGGGGGTGAGGAGTATATTTTGGCAACGGGTCGAAACCGTACTCTATGAGTTGCTGAGAGTAAAGCTCGATTTTCCCTGATTTGGTTTTTAATTTTACCGGTTCATCTTTTGGCATGTATAAATCCGATTCGGGGCGTGGTACAACCTTCACTCCTTTCTCTTTCATTTCCGTAAGGCTTGAACCTATTTGTTTTAACTGCCAGTCGAGTACTTCGCTAAAATCTTTATAATTAAACCATGCCTGAAGCCCCAATTTCAGCGCTAACTTTCTTGCAATCCACTCAGCGGGTTTTGTAAGATTTTTTGGTTTTACTGCCGGCATGCGGAGCGCAATTGACGGTTGGCGATCGGGGGCGGTCCTTATTTCGTCATATCTTTCCAGGTAAGTACATTCAGGCAAAATTACATCGGCCCAGCCTGTTATTTCCATGGGCATGGTATCTACAACTACCACCAAATCCAGATTTTTTAAAGCTTCAATGGTCCGGTTCATGTTTGGCATGGTGAGCACAAGGTTGGTCCCCACAACAATCCACCCCCTGATTTTTTTATCCGACTGGTTATCGGGGTGCGAAGCATCTATCATTGCATTGGCTACGTTAATTGCTGCCAACGGGAATTTTCCATCGAGATAATCTTTCCAGCCCCAGTTAGGCTTTGGGTACGCCGGCCGCGGGTAATCGGGTACGCCCATCGTAGTTGGGATATAAAACCCGCCTTTAGCGCCAAACGATCCCAGTAAACCATTCAGGATAGCAACACAACGCACACGTTGCACATCGTCGCCATACCAGGTTACATGCCTTCCGGGATGGATAATTGTCGAAGGGGCGTGAAATGCCATTTCGCGGGCAGTTTCGCGAATAATATCGGCTTTTAAATTGGTTATGCCCGAAGCCCATTCAGGGGTATATTCAGCAACATGCGCCTTCAGCTCTTCAAAACCAAAGGTGTTTTTTTCGATGTGTTCGGGGTTGTATCTTTTCTCGTAGATAATCACGTGCATCCAGGCCAGGAGCAATGCAATATCTGTCGAAGGTTTTATTGGCAGCCAGTATTTTGAGTGCGATGCGGCAGTAGAAAGCCGTGGATCGACTGTGATTATGGTTGCGTTCCGATCGATAGCTTCCGACATTTCCTGCACCTGGGTATTGTGCATGTTCTCGCCCAGGTGCGAACCAATTAATACCAGGCATTTTGTGTTCTTAATATCCGTTGGTTCGGGTGAATTAACCGCTACGCCAAAAGTAGAAATCCACGCCGCTTCCCGTGGCCCGCGGCATTGCGCGTATGAAGGCGCGGCGATGTTCGATGAACCAAACGCCTGTAACAGGTTCGAGAAATAGCTACCCCCTGAACCATGATTAAACAGCGCCACCGACTCGGCGCCGTGTTCGGCTTTAATGGCCTTCATTTTTTCGGCAGCATACTCAAGGGCTTTGTGCCAGCTTACCTCTTTAAATACCTGTTTTCCGCGTTCTTCGACCCTGATCATCGGGTATTTCAAACGGTCGGGATCGTTGTACATACCTATCCCACCAGTCCCACGGGGACAAAGCCGCCCGTTGCAAAGCGGATCTTTTTTGTTGCCTACCACTTTCCACAAATTACCATCTTCATCGGTATGCGCCCAACCGGCACATTTCCAAAAACAAACCTCGCAGTAGGTAGGCGTGCGCTGTATAACCGGGTTTTTCATAATCTTACCCGGATCAAAATATTTGGCTGCCACACTTCCGGCGGCAAACAAACCGGCGCCGCCAATCGAAGTTATTTTAATAAAATCTCTCCTGCTTTTCATTAGCCCTGATTAAAAACACAAATAAATAATAGACACCTGGGAAGAAAAAGAGCGCCCGGTAAATACCAAGGGCGCTCGGACATGTGAAAGGTTACTACTCTACTTTATTCGATGAAGTAGCCTGCCACTCTAAATATGCGCCATCGTAAACTTTTACTTTTGAATATCCCAATCCCTTTAAAGCAAGGTACACTATACCGGCGCGCACGCTTGTTTCGCAATAAACAATTGCAGTTTTATTTGGAGTGATCCCTTTTGATTCGAAAAGCGTTTTCAAATCGGCATTCGGTTTTAACATGCCCTTGCTGTCTAAAACTGTTTCGTGGTTTACATTTACAGCTCCCGGAATATGTCCTTTTCGCAATTCTGTTGCAGCTGTTCCGGCAAATTCTTCTGGTGTGCGGACGTCCACTATAACATAGGAAGCATTTCCAATGGCTGTTTTTACTTCATCCATTTTTGCCAACTGAGAGGCATCTGTTTTAGGCGTAAATTTTGCTGCTGTTACGCTTGTTACAGTCCCCGTAATTGGCTTTCTGCCAGCTTTCCATGCAGCGAGGTTCCCATCGAGCATTTTCACATTCGGGGCGCCCAGGTATTTTAGCATCCAATACATCCTGCCAGCATATTTCCCTGAACCCTCGTCGTAAACAACAATTGTTTTTTCAGGAGAAACGCCTTTGTCGCCTAAAATTTTTGACATTTCGGCTGCAGGTTTTATTAAATTTTTAACAGGCTCGTTATTATATAGCGTAGTGTGCGGAACGTTTACAGCACCTGTAATGTGCACTTTATAATCCTCATCGGCGCCTGCAAAAACAATAACGACATCGCTGTTTTTCGAAATTTTGGTTAATTCGGCAACTGAAATCAGATCTTGTTGTGCCGAAACGGAAGATACTACCAGCAGAATTAAACCAAGAAAGAATAATTTATTGAGTTTCATGTTTTTTGAAATTTAAAAATGATTTGAAATTAGAATTTAACCTGAAGCTGTACCATGAAAAGATCGTTCTTTACTTCCCTTGCCTGTTCTGCTTTGTACTCGTAGTTCACCTGTAATCGGGTCCACTCGTTAAAGAAATAATTCAGGCCGAAAGTTGTGATTTGCTCCATGTTGTTTGCTACATCGATGTTGGTGTTATAATTTTCGTACTTTATAACCGGCTGAATATTCCATGGGGTTTTATATAAACCCATTACATACATACCTGCACGTTTAATGCTTCCGATAACCACTTCAGGCTCACTGCCGCATCCGCCGCCAACGGTATAAGAGCCATCGTCTTTCCCATAAATGTATTCACTTTGTACCAAGAAATTTGCGATGTCGATTTCAATTTCACCACCAAATCTTAATGTTTTATTGTTGTCCAGCGCCGGATTTTCAACGTTAACCGATTTTCCTGTTTTAAAACTACCCCCGGCGCTCAGCCATTTGGTTGGCTGAAATACTACGCGGCCAATAAAATCTTTGTAAGTATCAGCATCTTTTACCAATAAACCAGCGCCATTCATATATGCAACTGAATATCTGAACAGTGTGGTATCAGAACCGCCAAGCAACATTAAACCCATGTCGCGGTCGGGCGAGGTTAATTCGTTTACAACTTTCGACCTGTTAATCGTGTGCAGTGCATTACACGGCGTGCTCAACTCAAGGCTAAAAGGGGATTTAAAGGATCCCATGCTAACATTGGCAAAGGAGAAACGGTTATAAGTAATAAATGCATCGAGCAAATACGCTTTTGGCCCATCTTTTTTGAACGGGCTTGTTTCCAGCAAAACATAGTAGCTAAAATCGTATGGAATGCTACCCATTACGCCAATACGCGCACGGTTGAAACCAAACGTGGATTCAGGTTCGTCAAACAAACTGTAATCATATTGCGTTTGCAAAAATCCAAAAACATTTACCCCGTCAGCCGATTTTGGCGTAGCACAACCCTGTGCATTGGCCTTAATTCCAACAAAAAGAACTGTTATTAAAAGAATTGCTATTTTGCGAATCATTGTCATATGTTTAAAATCATTAAAAAAA
>JBBIVS010000156.1:4402-8183 GCA_037439605.1 Draconibacterium sp.
GTAGTAATTTTTGGAGCAGCAAAAGTTACGCTTGCCAAAACATCTGTAGTCCAGTTTGCATCAGTTTTAATGTCTTTGCAGTTAGCAGTCCATCTGTCAAATGTGGTATTCCAACCGCTCATTCCCCATTTAAGCGAAATAGCATCAAACCCGTACATACGGAGCAAAGCTGCTGCATACGTTGCGGTTTGGCCCGTATAGCAAACAACCAGGATTGGCTTGGTAGCTTTGGCTGCCTCGGTTAGAATGTTTTTGAACTCAACATTAACTGCATTTTTAATGCGGCCATTGGCAAAATCGGCAGCCGTTCTGAGGTCGATAATGTATCTGTTGTCAACGTCAGTTTCTGCGGCAGGAAATGTAACAAAACCGGAAAGCAGTTTGTCGAGGTCCATGTTATTGGCCTTCATGTGCTCTGTTAACAAAGCATATTCATCAACTTTGACATCTTCGATTTCATCCTTACAGCTTGTAAAAGAGAACGTTGCAATAAATGCAAATAGAATTGTGTAAAAAAAGTACTTTTTCATTTTTTTAATTTTTATGTTAGTTATTGAATCGAGTTATATAATAGTTTAGCAACCGCCAGCGGCAGAAGCTTCCTTTGGAGCAGCCTGTACACTGTTTTCTTCAACCGTAATTTTTTCAATTAATTCGGGGTATGCCTCATGCCAGGCGTCCCAACCACCCTGCAGCGACATTACTTTTTCGTAGCCAAGTTCCTTAAGCGCTTTGGCAGCAAGTGCGGAACGAGCACCAGTGCGACAACTCAAAATAATTTGATCGGTTTTCTCTGGGATGTAAAGCCCAAGCTCTTCCCAAATTTCAGCTTTGGCAATCCTGAACTCCACTAATCCACGTTCAATATTTACAGCCCCTGGGATATAACCGGCATCGTATTCCCCAACAGTACGAACATCAATAACTACAAAATAGTCATCGCCATCATAAATAGCCTTAAAGTCCTGAACTGAAATTTCTTTGATTTCTTTTTTTACGGCCTCAACAAGTTGATCGCTATTTTCGTAAATCGCTGTTGAGGAAACCGGTTTTTGTTTGTTTTGGCAAGATAAAAATACAATTACAAAGCCTAATATCAATAATTTGATTGCCTTTCTCATGTCCTTTACAAATTAAAATTCTGAATAAATTTCGATGGTTCAAAATTAGCCGAGGGTTTGACAATTCAACTAAAAAAGCGGAAGGACCAACTCAAACAAAAAAAGAAAACTGCACAAGACAACACTTGATTTATATCAAGTAATGTTTTGACGGATAAAGCCAATATTAACTATTTTACTATATTTGCCCGGTAGTGCCAAATTAAAGGAATGTTAAAGGGAAGAGAAATAACTAAATGTATCGATTGCAAATGTAAATCGTTGCCTTTCATGAAGTTGACAACCGATGAATTGGTTCATTTTAATAAAAACAGAGTGGAAGTTAATTTCAGGAAAGGCGAAACCATAATTAAGCAGGGCACCTTTGCCGGGCATATCGTCTATATTCGTTCGGGGCTGGTAAAGGTGTTTAAGGAACATGGAGAAGACGAACTGATTCTTTCGCTTGAAGGCCGGGGCAAAATGATTGGCTTACAAGCCATTTATTCCAATAATATATACCCCTATTCGGTATCGGCTTACGAAGATGTAAGTGTTTGTTTACTTGACATCAATACTTTAAAATATATTATTGGCAACAACGCAAAATTCGCAGAACAAATTTTAAACATTATTATCGAGGAATCTATTTTCTCGCACAACCGTATGGCCTGTTTATCGCTTAAACAGCTTCACGGACGTTTTGCCGATTTACTGCTTTGCCTGAGCCTGCGAATTTACAGGCGTAAAATTTTTAAAGTCCCGCTATCAAAAAAAGATATGGCACTGATAACAAATATGTCGCAGGAAAGCATGTCGCGTGTGATAAAAGAATTTAACGACGATAAGATTACTGAAATCCATGGTAACCGGATTTCGATACTGGATTTTGAAAAAGTCAAGCGTTTGAGTGTTGTAGGGTAGTTTGGTGTTATTTTACTTATATCGTTTTCATGCAAATCTTTTGTTTATAGTTTCATCTGTCAAATATTAAATAATCAAGAATTTAATCTTCGTTAACAGGCTAATGTTGCTTCCTCAATTCTGAAAGGTTAAATTTGTAATACAGTTGTAAAACATATTCAAAAACAAAATAATTCAAAATAAAATTATGGGAAAAATAGCAGATGTAATTAAACCAGGCGTAGTAACAGGCAGCGACTTACAGTTCATTTTCAAAGTGGCACAGGAAAACAATTTCGCCATTCCGGCAGTAAATGTTGTTGGATCATCATCAGTAAATGCGGTAATGGAAGCTGCAAAAATTGCAAATGCCCCGGTAATGATCCAGTTTTCGAATGGCGGCGCAGCTTTTAATGCCGGAAAAGGATTAAAACTTGAAGGCCAGCAGGCAGCCATTTTAGGTGCAATTGCAGGTGCAAAACACATTCATACTTTGGCCGAAGCATATGGAGTTCGCGTAATTCTGCACACCGACCATGCTGCAAAAAAACTCCTTCCATGGATTGATGGTTTGCTCGATGCCAGTGAAAAACATTTTGCCGAAACAGGAAAACCGCTTTACAGCTCGCACATGCTCGACCTTTCGGAAGAACCAATCCACGAAAATATCGAAATCTGTAAAAAATATCTTGAGCGAATGAGCAAAATGGGCATGACACTGGAGATTGAACTTGGAATTACCGGCGGCGAAGAAGATGGCGTTGATAATACTGGCGTTGACAGTTCGAGACTTTATACGCAACCCGAGGAAGTTTGCTATGCTTATGAAGAGCTGAGCAAAGTGTCGCCCAATTTTACAATTGCCGCATCTTTTGGCAATGTTCACGGTGTTTACAAACCGGGTAATGTAAAACTGATGCCCGTCATCCTGAAAAATTCGCAGGACTATATTGTAAAGAAACTCAACCTCGAAGATAAAACGCCGGTCAATTTTGTATTTCATGGTGGATCGGGTTCATCGCAGGAGGAAATACGCGAGGCAATTCAATATGGCGTAATCAAAATGAATATTGATACCGATACACAGTGGGCTTACTGGGACGGAATCCGCAAATTTGAAGCTGCCAACCACGATTACCTGCAGGGACAAATAGGTAACCCTGAAGGTGAAGACAAACCAAATAAAAAATATTACGATCCCCGGGTTTGGATCAGAAAAGGAGAAGAAGCTTTGATTGCCCGTTTAAAGGTTGCTTTTGAAGACTTAAATGCCATCAACAGTTTGTAAAAAACCAGTTACTAAATAATTAAAGAGGTTGTCCGAAAATAAAGGGCAACCTCTTTTTTTTTAACTTAAATTGATATTTTTGTTTCATTCATCAATATCAATAAAATCTGAACAATGAAAAACTGGAACCTGAAAAAACTTACAATTTCCCTTTTTAGAATAGCCATTGGTTGGCATTTCCTTTACGAAGGCATTTCAAAAATAATTATTCCGAACTGGAGCGCAACCGGTTTTCTTGCCAATGCGACTGGCCCGTTTGCGGGGTTTTATCACTGGATGGCAGCGTCAGAAGGACTCATGAAAATTATCGATCCTCTGAATATGGCGGCTTTGGTTTTAATTGGCCTCGGCCTTTTCCTTGGCCTTTTCATCCGTCTTTCTTCAATCTCAGGGGTGATTTTATTGATGCTATATTATTTCGCATATCCTCCTTTTAGCGGCGATTTGTTTGGTGCAGCCGAAGGAAACCTTTACATCGTCAATAAAAATT
>JBBIVS010000157.1:0-2133 GCA_037439605.1 Draconibacterium sp.
TTCGGCATGTATCCAGAGGTCATTAACAATCCTGGTTCAGAAGAAGTTATATTAAAACAGATTACCGACAGCTATTTGTACAAAGACATTTTATCGAATAAAGGAATCAGAAAACCAGATATTGTAGTGAAATTGCTAAAAGCGCTTGCCTTTCAAACCAGCCAGGAAGTCTCGTATAATGAACTGGCTAACACACTTCAAATTGACAAAAACACGGTGATCGGTTATATTGATTTGCTCGAAAAAGTTTACATCGTTTACCGGTTAGAACCATTGAGCAGAAACCTTAGAAATGAGATTTCGACCAACAGAAAAATATATTTTTACGATAATGGCATTAGAAATGCACTTATTGCCAATTTTAATCCTTTGTCAATGAGACAGGATCTTGGTGTTCTTTGGGAAAATTTCATAATGAGCGAACGTATGAAAACAGTTCATTACAATCAAACTTTTGTAAATCAATATTTTTGGAGAACCAAACAACAACAGGAAATTGATTATATTGAGGAACGTGGCAGCCGATTTTATGCTTATAAATTTAAATGGAACCCTGATACAAATGTCCGCTTTTCTAATTCATTTCTGAAAAACTATGCACCGGCTGAAACCAAAGTAATTCACAAAAACAACTTTCAGGATTTTCTGTCAAATCCGACCTAATCACATTTTCCCATGATTCCAACCCTGCGCCACCAGTGGAATTGCGGAACCTGCACCCGTAATTAAATTAATTCCTTCTGATGCTTCGGTTATATGGCCGATTATGGTAAAATCGGGGTCGTACTGTATTTAATTTACCGGATAAATTTTAATACCTGTATTTTCAATTTCGGAAGCAAATGGATTTGAAGAATTAAAATCCTGTTCCATAATCGGGTGGGGTTCAATGCGCAGATCAACTTGTCGTCTCAAACGCATTAACAATCTTTGAGTAGAAAAAAAATCGGGCATGTTTTCAATGATTACTGCAATATCAATATCGCTTTCTTCTCTTTCTTTTCCCTTGGCAAAAGAACCAAAAAGATATGCTTTCTTAACCCCAATTTCTTTGGGTATTAACATTACAAATTGTTTTACTGTATTTATAATTCCCTGATTAACCATTGCCTTAATGTTTCTATCCTTGCTATCCAAATTTCAGTAAATTCTTTCGTACAAAGCCGGTAAAAATCTTGTTTGTAGTTATCGTAACGGGCATTTAAATTAAAAGTTGAAATATCATCCAACCATTCTTCCGTTTCTTCAGTTACAGATAAGCCTGATTTTTTTGAAAGCCTTAATAAATCATGTGTGAAAAATGGATGTTTACCTGTTGATTTAACGTAATGTGCCTTTAATAATTTTTCTAAAACTAAATGTCCCATAAACAATGCCCAGCTATAATCTTCTGATTTTAAAAGATTTTGCATTGTTATGTAGTTTTGGCCTGAAGATTCTTTCCAATATTGTATTATCTTTTCGATATTTTCAATTTTACCTTCCATAAAAACGAAGATACGTATTTTTTATATTCATTTAAAGGGTTTGCTATTTTGATAATGAGAATCATTTCCCATGCACCCACCCCTGCGCCACTAATGTAATTGCCGAACCTGCTCCAGTTATCAAATTCACTCCCTCTGAAGCTTCTGTCATGTGGCCGATGATGGTAAAATCCGGGTCGTTTTTAATTTTATCGTAATCAGTAATTGGAATCGTAAAAAGCAGTTCATAATCCTCTCCTCCGTTCAATGCGGCAACCAGCGGATTGATGTTCAGTTCCTCCGCCATTTTTTTGGTCTGAAAATCGAGCGGCACTTTTTCCTCATACAAATTGCAGCCAACACCTGAATTTTTACAAAGGTGATGAATTTCAGACGAAAGACCATCTGAAATATCAATCATCGAGGTTGGTTTAATACCCAGTTTTTTAAATGCCGAAACTATGTCAACACGTGCCTCGGGACGTAACTGACGTTGCAGAATGTAATCATAGCCACTCATTTGGGGCTGCATATTTGGGTTCACTTTATAAACTTCATTTTCGCGTTCGAGCAGTTGCAGGCCCATGTAGGCCCCGCCCAAATCGCCGGTAACACAAAGCAAATCGTTGGATTTGGCGCCACCACGCAAAACCACATTTTCTTTTTC
>JBBIVS010000157.1:2153-8181 GCA_037439605.1 Draconibacterium sp.
TTAATCCGGTAAGCGAACTGGTAGTATCACCGCCCACCAAATCCACACCATATTTTTCGCAGGCCTGGTGAATTCCGGAATACAATTCCTCGACTGCTTCAACCGAAAATTTACCCGAAAGTGCAATGTTTACCACAATCTGTTTCGGGACTGCATTCATCGCGCAAACATCGGAAAGATTGACGATTACAGCCTTGTAACCCAAATGTTTCAGCGGTACATACATCAGGTTAAAATGGATCCCTTCCGTAAGCAAATCAGATGACACAACTATCTGATTTTCACCATAATCCAGAATTGCGGCATCATCGCCGACACCCTTGATTGTACTTTTATTTTTAAGCTGGATATCCTTTGTCAAACGGTCAATCAGGCCAAATTCGCCTACTTCAGAAATGCTGGTTTGTTGTTTTTCTTTATTCATTGTTAATTTCAGACAAAAATGTATGATTTCATTTTTTCACGGGATAAAATTACCCATTGTTTTATATCTTTGCAAAAAATTTAAACAGTTACACTTTACTGTTGTTTTATTAGGTAGAAAACAAGGACAGATGACAGATCAGGATAAAATATTAAGCGATGTTACACAAAGCGAATATAAATACGGTTTTGTAACCGATATTGAAACCGATATCATTGACAGAGGACTGAACGAAGATGTGGTTCGCACCATTTGGAAAAAGAAAAACGAACCTGCTTTTATGCTCGATTTCAGGTTGGATGCATTCCGGAAATGGCAGAAAATGAAAATGCCCGATTGGGCCTATTTGCGAATTCCGCCCATTGATTTTCAGGACATCAGTTATTATGCCGCACCAATTCAGAAACCAAAACTCAACAGTCTGGATGAAGTTGACCCTGAACTGATTGACACATTCAACAAACTCGGAATTCCGCTGGAAGAGCAGAAACTACTAGCAGGTGTGGCTGTTGATGTTGTTATGGACAGTATTTCTGTAAAAACAACTTTTAAGGAAACACTTGCGGAACAGGGTATTATTTTTTGTTCGATCAGCGATGCGCTGCAGGAACACCCTGATTTGGTAAAAAAATATATAGGTCAGGCCGTTCCGGTTGCCGATAATTACTTTGCTGCTTTAAATTCGGCTGTTTTCAGCGATGGATCGTTTTGCTACATCCCGAAAGGAGTGCGCTGCCCCATGGAATTATCAACGTATTTCAGAATAAATGCTGCAAATACAGGGCAGTTTGAGAGAACGCTGATTGTTGCCGACAACGATAGTTACGTTAGCTACCTTGAAGGTTGCACTGCCCCAATGAGAGATGAAAACCAGCTGCATGCAGCCGTTGTTGAAATTATCGCCCTCGATCGCGCCGAAGTAAAATACTCTACTGTTCAAAACTGGTACCCCGGAGACAAAAACGGGAATGGCGGTATTTACAATTTTGTTACTAAACGGGGAGTTTGCCGGGGAATTTCCTCGAAAATCAGTTGGACACAGGTGGAAACCGGTTCGGCAATTACCTGGAAATACCCAAGTTGTGTGTTGCTTGGCGATTATTCCGTTGGCGAATTCAACTCGGTTGCGGTAACCAATAACCATCAGCAAGCCGATACAGGTTCCAAAATGATACATATCGGAAAAAATACCAAAAGCACAATTGTTTCGAAAGGGATTTCAGCCGGGAAAAGCGATAATTCGTACCGGGGACTTGTGAAAATTATGCCCGGCGCAACCAACTCACGCAATTTCTCGCAATGCGATTCACTTTTACTGAACGATACCTGCGGGGCGCATACTTTCCCGTACATTGAGGTTGGAAACAAATCGTCGAAAGTAGAGCATGAGGCTACCACTTCAAAAATTGGTGAAGACCAGATTTTTTACTGTAACCAGCGCGGAATCGACACCGAAAAGGCAATAGGAATTATTGTCAACGGTTATGTAAAAGAGGTGCTGAACAAATTGCCGATGGAATTTGCGGTTGAAGCACAGAAACTCTTGCAAATCAGTTTGGAGGGAAGCGTGGGGTAATCCGGAGGACTGGAATCAGAATCGTGAATATTAGAATTATAATTAAGGAAAAGTTTTATTACCGAGTACTCAAAATCTCAATACAAAAAAAATGTTATCAATAAAAAACTTATACGTTTCTGTCGATGGACAGGAAATTCTGAAAGGAATCAATCTTGAAGTTAAACACGGTGAAATCCATGCCATTATGGGCCCCAACGGGTCGGGGAAAAGTACGCTTGCCAATGTTTTAGTGGGTAAAGAAGAGTTTGAAGTTACTGAAGGCGAAATTTCCTACATGGGTGAGGATTTGTTGGAAAAATCGCCGGAAGACCGTGCAAAGGAAGGAATTTTCCTGAGTTTCCAGTATCCGGTGGAAATTCCGGGAGTACCTATGGTGAACTTCCTTAAAACTGCAGTAAACGAACATCGCAAGCACTGGGGTGAAAAAGAGTTGACTGCAGGTGAATTTCTGAAACTGATGCGCGAAAAAATGGATATGGTGGATATGCACCCGCAACTGACCAACCGTTCGGTTAACGAAGGTTTTTCGGGGGGTGAGAAAAAGAAAAACGAGATTTTCCAGATGGCGTTGCTGGAGCCAAAACTGGCTGTGTTGGACGAAACCGACTCAGGACTTGACATTGACGCGCTGAAAACCGTTGCCCACGGGGTTAACGCGCTGAAAACAAAAGACAATGCCACAATTGTGATTACCCATTACCAGCGGTTGCTCGATTACATTGTTCCCGATTTTGTGCATGTGCTTTATGACGGAAGAATAGTAAAATCGGCCGACAAGGAACTTGCTTTGGAGTTGGAGGAAAAAGGGTACGACTGGATTAAAAAAGAAAACTAAAATGAGTGTCATTACTGAAAAAGCGGATTTATCGCTTAAATATATTTCCCACTTCAACGAATCGAAGGATTTGCTTTATGCCGGTTCGCCGGATGTTTTGAATCAGCACAGGAAAAAGGCTTTTCAGGACTTTGTAATGCAGGGAATTCCAACCCGAAGGAACGAAAATTACAAATACACCAACCTTCAACCCAAATTTCTTCCTGATTTCAAATTTGTTCATCAGAATGAAGAAACAGATGCCAGTCTTGCAGAGATTTTCAGTTGCAATGTTCCCCAGCTAAACACACACCTCACACTTCTGTTTAATGGCTGGTTTTACAATAAAAATACAAAATCGGGGAAAGTGCCTGACGGAGTAATTCTGGAAAGTCTGGAAAATGTTGCCAAAAACAATCCTGAACTTATCCAGAAATATTATGCGAAATTAGTGGAAACAGGAGCCGATCCGATGGTTGCGCTTAATACGGCTATGGCGAAAGACGGTTATTTTCTTTACGTGCCGAAAAATGTAATTATTGAAAATCCAATCCAGATTATCAATATGCTGAAATCGGACTTGGATACTTTTTCAACACAAAGAAACCTGGTTATTATTGAACAGGGAGCAAGCGCAAAACTGATTATCTGTGATCATACGCTCGATCTGAACCAGTACGTTAACAACTCGGTCACCGAAATATTTGTGGCAGAAAATGCAAATTTCGATTATTATACAGTTCAGAACCAACACAACAGCACAACCAGCATCAACTCGGTTTTTATTCAGCAGGAACGAAATTCAAACATAACCACGCATACGGTTTCGCTTCATGGCGGACTTATTCGAAACAACTTAAAAATTATCATTAACGGTGAAAATGCCGAAGCAAACATGTATGGAATGGCGTTTCTGGATAAAAACCAGCACATCGATAATTTCACGCAGATAATTCATGCCAAACCGCATTGCCAGAGTAACCAGGTGTACAAATATGTTCTCGACGACAAATCCACCGGCGCATTTTCAGGTAAAATTCATGTTGTGCGCGATGCTCAAAAAACCAATGCTTTTCAACGGAACAACAATTTGCTTTTAACAGATACAGCTACAATGCAAACCAAACCTCAGCTTGTTATCGATGCAGATGATGTTAAATGCAGTCATGGCGCCACAGTAGGACAACTTGACGAACAGGCCATGTTTTATTTGCGCGCCCGTGGAATTGATGAAGATAAGGCGAGGATGATTATGATGAACGCCTTTGCGCATGAGGTGGTTGAGCAAATAAAAGTGGAAGCGCTTCGGGAAAGAATTGACGAACTGATTGAAAAAAGGTTAAGGGGAGAAGTCGCCCGCTGCCACGAATGTGCCTATAATTGCGAATGTTGATGTACAACATCGAAAAAATACGAAGTTACTTCCCCGTTCTGCACCAAAAAGTGTACGACAAAACGCTCGTATATTTCGATAGCGCAGCCTCAGCACAAAAACCAGTTCAGGTGTTGATGGCTGAAGAGAGACTTCACAACGACTTTTACGGAAATATTCACCGGGGTGCTCATTTTATGGCCGACAAAGCCACGGTTCAGTTTGAGGAGGTAAGGGACAAAATCAAGAATTTTATCAATGCTGAATCCCGGGAAGAGATAATTTTCACCAAAGGTACAACCGAAAGTGTGAATCTTGTTGCTTTTTCGTTTTGCGAAAAATTCATGAACGCAGGCGACGAAATCATCGTTTCCGAAATGGAACACCACGCGAATATTGTTCCCTGGCAACTGGCAGCCAACAGAAAAGGAGCTAAAATCATAAAACTTCCCTTTAACGATTTGGGAGTTTTGGAAACAGAAAAACTTCCATCTCTCATTAACAAACAAACAAAACTCATTGCAGTTGCTCACGTTTCGAATGTGTTGGGAACTGTTAATCCTGTTTCAGAAATCATAAAAACTGCACACAGTAAAAATGTTCCGGTTTTTGTTGACGGCGCCCAGGCTGTGCAGCATTTGAGTGTTGACATTCAGCAAATGGATGCCGATTTCTATGCCTTTTCAGCCCATAAATTATACGGCCCAAACGGTGTTGGCATTTTATACGGAAAAAAGAAGTGGCTCGAACAAATGCCTCCTTACCAGGGAGGTGGTGAAATGATTTCCGAAGTTTCATTCGACGGAACAACATTTAATGAGCTGCCCTGGAAATTTGAAGCTGGCACGCCAAATATTACCAGTGTGATTTCATTTGGAGCAGCAATTGATTTGATAAATGAAATCGGGCTTCAACACGTTGCAGAATGGGAACACAATTTACTAAAATATGCGACTTCAAAACTGAAAGAGATTCCCGGAATCAGAATTTATGGAGAAGCGCCAGAAAAATCAAGTGTAATATCATTCAATATCGATGGAATCCATTCGTACGATTTGGGGATGTTACTCGATAAAATGGCAATTGCAGTCCGTACCGGCCACTTGTGCGCTGACACTGTAATGCAGCATTTCGGGATTAACGGGTGTGCCCGGATTTCATTCGGGATGTACAATACCAAAGCTGAAATCGATGCTTTTTTATCTGCACTGAATAAAGTTCGTTTTATGTTTTGACCTCAGATTTTCTTTAAGTTCAGATTTTCAAATCAGGTGCTAAGATTTTAGTCATACCATGACTTAAAGTCATAGTATGACTAAATATTCCTAATAATTTTTTTCCATGATTTCGAAATAGGCTTGTGGCTGATGACAAGCGGGGCAAACTTTTGGTGCTACGGTACCTTCGTGAAGAAACCCGCAACTACGGCATTTCCATACCACGCGTTCTCCCCGTTTAAATACTTTCCCCTGCTCAAGATTCTCAAAGAGGTTTCGGTATCTTTCCTCATGCGCTTTTTCAACCCTTGCAATTGCATTAAAAGCTTTTGCCACCTCAACGAAACCCTCCTCCTGTGCAACTTTGGCAAACTCAGGATAAAGTTGGGTCCATTCCTCGTTTTCTCCTTCTGCAGCAGCTTTCAGGTTTTCGAGGGTATTACCGATTTTTCCGGCCGGATAAGTAGCTGTTATTTCAACCATTCTTCCTTCCAAAAACTGAAAGAAACGCCTTGCATGTTCTTTTTCATTCAACGCAGTTTCTTCAAAAAAAGCGGCAATTTGTTCCAATCCTTCTTCCTTTGCCTTACTTGCAAAATAATCATAGCGCATTCGGGCCTGA
>JBBIVS010000158.1:0-8123 GCA_037439605.1 Draconibacterium sp.
AACATTTCTGGCCTCAATTCCTTGAGCATCGATATTGCCCGAACCCGAAATACGTGCTTTAATCTCGCCATTCGAAACAATCGAACAATTGCCCGATCCGGAGATTTGAACATCAGCTTTTTTTACTTCAAACCCGCGGGCATCAACATTTCCTGAACCAGAAATACGGGCTGTAAATTCGCTGGCAACTCCACCTTCGCTGATTTTAATATTGCCTGACCCTGAAACATTTGCACTTACCTTTTCAGTAACCAGTTTTTCAATTTTTATATTTCCGCTTCCGCTAACCACCAAATCCAAAATCCGGGAATTGATATTATCGGAAACAATATCTCCCGAGCCTGATATATTTAGTCCGTCAATTTCGGGCACACTGATATAAATATCAATTTTACCCGGATCCCATCTTTTAAAAATATTGTTTGTGGGAAACCTGATATTTAAAGTACGGTCTTTTACTTCGGTTATGATTTCCTCCAAAGTTTTTGAATCAGCTACTAATCTGACACTTTGCCTGGCATCCTGAAGAACATAAACATTTGCTGAAATTTTTAAGGCTATTTTGGAAAACGGCGCTACCTCCCTCACCTCTTCCTTTGCCATTACCTGGCCTGAAAGAAAGAAACCAAACATAAAAAGAACGAAGAAAAAAATTCTGTTTTTCATTTCTGTTGAATTTAAAAGTTTCCAAATTAATTTAACGCACCAACAATTTTTTTTAGTGCCATTTTAATGACGCATAAAAGTTAATTTAGTTGCATACATCGGAGAAAAATGTGGTAAAAAATTCAGTTTTCACCTGGCTCTTCTATTAAACCCTCTGGCAGATTTAATTTCAGGGTTTTGTTTTTCCTGTCAATTTCTATTAAAAAATCTTCGTTAAAAGGCGCCAGAATTTCATTACCACGGTAATTTACAGTCAGTACAATGTTTCCCGAGTAATTATCCACTTGTTCTATTATTCCTATTTTTCCCAACCTTTCGTCAATGAGCAAAAAATTTTCAAATTGCGATTCAAACAGTTCATCCGGCATTTCAATGATTTCATTCTTAAATAAAAAAACCGAACTGCCAACCATTCGCTTTGCATACTTTTCAGAGTCAACTCCTTCGAAAGTGATTATTGCCGAATTTTCAGTCTTAAAGCGAATACCGTCTTCCATAACAAAAAAAGGTACCAGTAATCCATCAATTTCCACAAACAAACGATTGGAATTTTCAACTGAATATTCAAACTGAGGATCATATTCCAGAACAAGTTCGCCAAACACTCCGTGTGTTTTTTTAAAGAATCCAACTTTATCGCAATCAGCTTTTGGTATTGTTTCCATGTTTGCAAAGATAGTGAAACAGATTTGTTGAAACGGGCAGTAATGCCGGAAATGTTGATACAAAAAAAACCACCCGGCTTTCGGCGGATGGTTTTCTATTTTGTGTTGATGTCTTTGATTTAAGATTCAGCACCATCGTTTTCCGGAGCTTTTTCAACTTCGGCAGCAGCTTCAGTTTGAGCTTCCCTTTCTGCCCTTTCTGCATCTCTTTTTGCTTTGGCTTCAGCAGCCAATTCAGCATTTTTTGCAGCAATTGCAGCCGCCTTTGCTTCCTTCACTTTGGCTTCGGCTGCCATTTGTTTTTTAACTTCGGCATCAGCATCACCTGCCAACCTATCAATTTTGGCCTGAATTTTTGCTTCTTTTTCAGTCATCCAATTGTCTAACCGCCTTTCGGCTTCAGCCATATCGAACGCTCCTTTTTTAACTCCACCCATGAGGTGTTTTTTGTAGAGTACACCTTTGTACGACAAAATTGCCTTCACGGTGTCGGTAGGTTGTGCGCCATTTGTAAGCCAGTTGTAAGCTTTATCAAAATCGAGATTGATAGTAGCAGGATTTGAATTCGGATTGTATGTTCCAATCGTTTCAATGTACCTGCCATCCCGTGGCGACCTGCTATCAGCTACCACAATGTGGTAGTAAGCAAAACGTTTGCGGCCATGCCGCGCTAGTCTCATTTTTACTGGCATAATTCTTTTTTAAAAATGTGGCGCAAAGATAGTATAAAAAACTATTCCTACTATCTTTTCACATATTGTTCTTCATAGTATTTTTTATAATCGCCAGAAGTCACATTTTCAAGCCATTCAGTATTTTCCAGATACCAGTCGATGGTTTTTTCGATTCCTTCTTCAAACTGAAGCGATGGTTCCCAGCCAAGTTCGCGTTTAATTTTGGTGGCATCAATTGCATAACGCAAATCGTGTCCGGCACGATCTTTCACGTAAGTAATCAGTTTTTCCGATTCACCGGCAGGACGACCCAGTTTTTCGTCCATCTTACGGCACATCAGTTTAATCAAATCGATGTTGGTCCACTCGTTAAATCCGCCAATATTGTATGTTTCACCAATTTTACCCTGATGAAAAATTACATCAATTGCACGGGCATGATCAACTACCCACAACCAGTCGCGCACGTTTTCACCCTTTCCGTAAACTGGCAACGGTTTTTTATTTTTGATGTTATGAATGAAAAGCGGAATCAGTTTTTCAGGGAATTGAAACGATCCGTAATTATTTGAACAGTTTGAAATTACAGTTGGCAATCCAAACGTATCGAGATAAGCACGCACAAAATGGTCGGAGCTGGCTTTTGAGGCCGAATACGGACTGTGCGGATCGTATTTGGTTTCTTCGGTAAACATGCCTTCTTCACCAAGCGAACCATAAACTTCATCGGTTGAAATATGATAAAATCTTTTTCCATCGAAATTGTCTTTCCAAATATGTTTAGCAGAATTCAATAAATTAACTGTACCAATTACGTTGGTAAACACAAATTCGGTTGGATTGGAAATCGAGCGATCGACATGCGATTCGGCAGCCAGGTGAATCACTCCGTCGAACTTTTTTTCTTCGAATAATTTCTGAATGAATTCGCCGTCAACAATATCGCCCTTTACAAATTCGTAATTGGGCTTGTTTTCAATGTCTTTCAAATTAGCCAGATTTCCTGCATAGGTTAACTTATCGAGGTTAATTATTTTATAATCAGGATATTTATTTACGAATAACCTTACAACATGTGAACCGATAAATCCGGCGCCGCCAGTGATAAGAATAGTTTTCATATTTGTTTTTTATTTTATTCCACGTACATTTTTTTCCCAATTCCAGGCCGAAAGCAAAGTTTCTTCGAGGGTTTTTTCTGCTTTCCAGCCCAGTTCTTCATTGGCGAAAGTTGTGTCGGCCCAAATTTTCTCAATGTCGCCTGCACGACGTTCCACAATTCTGTAATTAAGTTTTACACCAGTGGCTTTTTCGAAACCTGTTACAACCTCCAGAACGCTTAAACCTGTTCCGGTACCCAGATTAAACACCTCGTAATTTGATTTGTTTTTGTTTTCCAGTAAACGTTCGATGGCAATTACATGTGCCTTTGCCAAATCGACTACATTGATATAATCGCGCACTGCAGAACCATCGGGGGTGTTGTAATCATTCCCAAAAACTTTCAATTCGCCACGTAATCCTGCCGCTGTTTGTGTAATAAATGGCACCAGGTTTTGCGGAACTCCCAGCGGAAATTCACCAATTAATGCAGAGGGATGGGCGCCAATCGGATTAAAATAACGCAACGCAATTCCTTTCAACTGAGGATTTGCAGCTATTGTATCCCTTAAAATATCTTCGCTGATGCGTTTGGTGTTGCCATAAGGTGACTCGGCGTCCTTTCGCGGGGTTTGCTCTGTAACCGGCAGTTTTTCGGGTTGCCCGTAAACTGTGCACGACGATGAAAAAACCATATTTGCCACATTGTATTTTATCTGGCATTCAAGCAAATTCATTAATGAAACAAGGTTATTCCTGTAATAATCCAGCGGTTTTTCAACCGATTCGCCAACAGCCTTGAAAGCGGCAAAATGAATAATTGCAGCTATATCCTGATTTCGCCTGAAAAAATCATCAGTTTTTTCCCGACCCGAAATGTCAAATTGTTCAAAGGCAGGTTTTGTCCCGGTTATTTTCTCAATGCTGTCCAAAACTTCAATTCCCGAATTCGACAAATCGTCAACGATAATTACTTCATAACCTGAGTTCTGTAATTCAACCGTGGTGTGAGATCCAATATAACCAGTACCGCCGGTGACTAAAATTTTTTTGCTCATCTGTGAATTTTTAGAGGCGTAAAAGTAAAAAATTAGAGTTCAATTCCATTCAGTCAGACCTTAATAAAATCGAAATCTTAAAAACATAATAATCAGTTTTGAACTTTCAGAATAGATGTTTTCCTATTTTTACACTTTTAAAATCAATCATTGTGAAACTGGCAAAATACATTTACGATCTTTTATTGGAAAACGAAACGGTAATTATCCCGGGATTTGGGGCATTTATTTCAACTTACAAACCTGCGGAAATTGGTGAAAATGAAATTAAACCTCCATCAAAGGAAATTTCGTTTACCCGTCAAATTAAAAATAACGATGGAATGTTGGTTACCGCGATTGCGCGAAAAGCAAAAATTTCGCAGCCCAATGCACTGAAAAGAATTGAAAGAGAGCGGGAAAACATACTCTATCAGTTAGATAAGGGGGAAAAAGTGAGTGTTGAAAATGTGGGAATACTGTTTTATAACGAAAAAAATGAAATCAGTTTTACACCTTTTCAGGAGGACAATTTGCTGCTGGATTCATTCGGATTTCAGCCGGTTTCAATAGATGACATTGCTGAGGACACAAATGAACCGGAAAGTGTTGAGGCTGATTTGAAAAATACATTTGAACCGGAGATAGTTGAAATTATTTCAGAAAAAGTAGTTGAACCTGAAATTGAAACATTGGATTCAGCGCTGCAAGTTGAAAAGTTGGAAGAACCAGTTGTTGAACAAAAAACAAAACCCATAAAATTACCTGAATATAAGCATGAACCGTTTACTGTACATCCTGAAAAAGGAAAAAAAGCAGGCTGGCATTGGTTTTTGTTAATCCTGATTACAATTTTTATTGGCGGGTATTTCATACTTAACAAATTTTTAAATTCAACAAACAAGGAAATCTACCCGGAATCAACTCCACAAACTGAAAAACAGGAAATCGTTGTTCAAACTATACCTCCATCAGATTCAGCAATGCGAGACTCTTTAACAGATAATGAAGTTGTGGAAACAGCAAAAACCGAAAACACAGAAATCGCGGTTTTAACTGATACTAAATATTACCTTGTCGGAGGTGGATTTAAAAACGAGGAAAATGCTGAAAAATTTATAGTGAAGTTGAAAGAAAGAGGGATCGAAGGAATTATGCTTGTGCAAAAGGGCAGTTTGTACCTGGTTGGAATCGCATCATTTAATACTGAAAACGAAGCCTACAATTCGTTAAATGAACATGTTAAAAAATACCCTGACTGGAATCTCTGGGTTTACCAAAAATAAAAAACCATGAAAATACTGACTAAACCAACAATCTTAATCATTTTACTGGCATTCATTATTTTTTCGTGCAAACATGAAAATCCGCGCTTTATAACCGGTGGCCCGGAAGTTGTTACGTTCCGTGCACTGCCTTTCGAAATTAAAGATGTAAAACTGCTCGATGGGCCATTTAAACATGCAACAGAACTCAACATTCAATCGCTTTTAAATTATGAACCCAACCGTTTGCTTTCGAAATTCAGTAGCGAAGTCGGATTAAAACCCAAAGCAGAACCTTACGGCGGCTGGGAAGCCATGACCATTGCCGGTCACAGCCTCGGCCACTATCTTAGCGCCTGTGCATTAATGTACCAATCCACCGGCGACCAACGTTTTCTCGACCGTGTAAACTACATTGTTGCTGAACTCGACACCTGCCAGCAAGCTGACGGAACCGGTTACATCGGCGCTTTCCCCAATGGCAAAAGAATTCTTGAAGATGAAGTTGCCAAAGGAAATATACGTGCACAGGGATTTGATCTGAACGGGATTTGGGTTCCGTATTACACCCAGCACAAAGTGATGGCCGGACTTTTTGAGGCTTACGATTTGTGCGGAAACCAGAAAGCGCTGGAAATTAACAGCAGGTTTGCCGACTGGCTTTACACAATTATTTCTCCCCTAAGTGAAGACCAAATGCAAAAAATGCTGAACTGCGAACATGGCGGAATCAATGAATCGCTGGCTGAACTGTACGCCAAAACCGGTGATGAAAAATACCTCGAAATGTCGCGGAAATTTCATCACAAAGCCATTCTTGACCCTTTGGCTGAAGGAAAAGATATTTTACCCGGCAAACATGCCAACACCCAAATTCCAAAACTGGTTGGTTTGGCGCGCCGTTACGAACTTACCGGCGACTCGACAGACCGTAAAACTGCCGAATTCTTCTGGGACAGAGTGGTTCATCACCATTCGTATGTTACCGGGGGGCATTGCGACCACGAATATTTTGGCCCGCCCGACACACTTCGCAACCGGTTGAGCAACGAAACCACCGAAACCTGCAACGTTTACAACATGCTTAAACTCTCGGAACACCTGTTTTTTTGGGATGCTTCGCCTGAAGTGGCGGATTTTTACGAACGGGCGCTTTTCAACCACATTCTGTCGTCGCAACATCCCGAAACAGGCCGTGTTATCTACAATCTCTCGCTCGAAATGGGCGGCCACAAAGAATACCAGGATCCGGAGTGGTTTACCTGTTGTGTTGGGTCAGGAATGGAAAACCATTCGAAATACGGGAAAAATATTTTCTATTATAACAACCAGGAATTGTACGTTTCGCAATTTATTGCATCAGAATTAACCTGGGCAGAAAAAGGATTGAAAGTACAACAGGAAACATCTTATCCTGACGAACAGGGCAGCACATTAAAATTTTCCTGTGAAGAAACCTTGCCGCTGACTTTGCAAATCAGGTATCCGCACTGGGCAAAAAACGGACTGGAAATAAAAGTGAATGGCAAAAAACACCGGATAAAGGAAAAACCAGGAAGTTTTGTTGGAATCAGAAGATATTGGAAAGATGGCGATCTGGTTGAAATCAGTTTCCCTTTTTCGCTGCGGCTGGAAACCATGCCCGATGACTCTAATCGAGTAGCAGTTTTTTACGGGCCAATTGTTCTGGCAGGCGATTTGGGCGCTGAAAACGACACCAACCGTTTCGACCCGATGTTTGTGCCCGTGATAATGACCGAGAACCGCAATCCGGACAGTTGGCTTAAAAAGGTTGACGGAAAGACAAATACCTTCGTTTCCCAAAATGTGGGCCGTCCGCGCGATGTGGAATTCAAACCATTTTACGCCACGCACAACCGCAGCTATTCGGTTTATTTCGACATGTTTACAGAAAAAGGATGGGAGGAACACCAACAGGAATACCTGCGAAAAGTAGAAGCAAAAAAGCAACTCGAAGCAGCTACCATCGACTTTTTTCAACCCGGCGAAATGCAGCCCGAACGAAATCACAATTTTAAAGACATGAAAAGCTGGACGGGCGAAAATAAAAACCGCAAATTCCGCGAAGTTGACCGCGGTGGCTGGTTTACCTGCGAAATGAAAGTAAATAAAAACGAACCGGCAAATCTGGTTGTGGAATATTGGGGAGGATACACCGGGAGCAAAACTTTCGATATTTTGGTTGATGATGTAAAAATTGCCACCGAAAATATTTCGAACAAAAAACCGGGCGAATTTATTGATGTGAACTACGAAATCCCGCAAAACCTGCTCGCCGGAAAGTCAAAAATCACAGTGAAATTCATTCCTCACGAAGGGCATCGCGCCGGGCCGGTTTTTGGGGTTCGAACGGTGAAAAAGTAGTTCGTTTTTAGGGTGATTCAGTTTGCACGGGTGCCGCGGTTTGTAACCGCGAATTTCAAAAAACCGGCGGTTGCAAATTGCCGCCGCATTTCCCCAATAAAAGGTTAATTTTCAATCTGGCTTTCGAGGTAATTTTTTAGCGAAGTCCCCAAAATATATTCCCAGCCCTCTTCAAAGTTTTTCGGGTCCAAATCGGGATTGTCTGCTGGAAATGTTTCAAAACCAGTGTGGGATAGTTTCAGTTTAGTAGTTTTATCATTTATTGGAATAATTTCAAAACACAAATTTGTCATGCCGGGAATCCCATCGTAACTCCAGGTGTGGCAAAGT
>JBBIVS010000159.1:0-740 GCA_037439605.1 Draconibacterium sp.
TGCGGTTTTCCTGCCTGACTTGGCCTGTCGCAACGATTTGAACAGGTTGATTATGTGGATGTGCAGCGAACTTGCGGTGGGCCATCATCGGGTTGACGGCGGTGATCAGCGTTTTAATCCCGATCGTGTTGAAGGTGGTTTGCTTGGCGCTGACTACGAGATTGCAAACAACCGTTACAGGTTTAAAAAGATTTATGGCGGACTGAATTGGAACCCAGGGCTTCGCTCACCCCTCACCGAACCCGGAATTAATGTAAAACCGGGTGATTACCTGCTGGCCGTAAATGGCAAACAGGTTACTTCCGGCCAAAATATTTACAGTTTCTTTGAAAAAACTGCCGGTAAAATTGTTGAACTTACAATTGGCTCAAATCCTGACGGTTCGGGTTCACGGGTTGTAAAAGTTGAACCCATCGGAAATGAAGCGGCGTTACGTAACCGCGATTGGGTGGAAGGAAACCTGCGAAAAGTTCACGAAGCCACAAACGGGAAAGTTGCTTATGTTTATGTGCCAAACACCACAGTTCAGGGGCACGAGTATTTCAAACGTTACTTCTTTCCACAAGCAAACAAAGAAGCGATAATAGTTGATGAACGTTTCAACGGAGGAGGCCTGATTGCCGATTACTACATCGATCTGCTGACACGACCGTATCAGTCGCAATGGAATATGAGGTATGGAATGGATTTAAAAACGCCCAGCGCCTCGATACAGGGGCCAAAAGTGATGATTATTGATG
>JBBIVS010000159.1:833-7775 GCA_037439605.1 Draconibacterium sp.
ACCTGGGGCGGACTTGTGGGAACGCTTGGTTTTCCTGAATTAATAGATGGCGGATTCGTTACGGCGCCTAATCTTGCCATTTGGACCAATGACGGATTTATTGTTGAAAATGTGGGTGTTTCGCCCGATATTGAAGTGGAGATGTGGCCGGCAGAAGTTATCAAAGGCAGAGACCCGCAGTTGGAAAAAGCAATTGAAGTGGCGTTGGAACAACTTAGGAAAAATCCACCTGTAAAAGAGGAAAGACCGGCTTATCCGGTAAGGGTGAGGAAGTAAATCAGAATACTCTGTTAAAGCCAGGTACCTTTTTCACCAGCCAGGCAAAACCAAAACACAAAATTAAAGCTGGGATAGCTAAAACCATGAATTTCAGCGGTGGAAATATTTTCCATCCAAAAAATGCAACACTAAGTCCTACGATAATTGGGGCATGAAATACAAAAACACCGTAGGTGCTCCCGGAAAGCGTTTTTGCAAAAATTCCCTGCCGGTTAAAATGGTGTTTAAAAATTCCGGTGAGCCCAATCATCAGCGAAATACCGGTAACTTGTTCCCAAAGTGCGTAAGCCAAACTTTGCAGTGAACCACCGCCCATAAATTTATCTCCACCATGTTGGGCTGCACCGCCTAAAATAAACATCAGCGGAAACAGGAAGAAAATGAGGATTTGAGCAGTAATAAACCATTTTCTGCCTGTTTCAAACGAAATAGTGTTGAGCCAATTGTTTTGATATGCCAAAATTCCAAATGCAAACAGAAAAACATATTGCACAAAAAACGGAAACTGAAAACCGGTGAAGGGCATGCTCCAGCCTACCGGTAACCAGATTCGGATAACAAACTGGAGCAACCCAGTAACAAGAGCAAACAGTACAATTTTAGCACATCCCGGAAACTGCATCTTTGTTTTTTCGATTAGTTGACGAAAAATAAGAAACAGGGCCGAAAACAGAATCAGTGCTTCAGCAAACCACAGCGGACCAACATTAATTCCCCAGCCATTCTGAAGGTATTGCCAAAAAGACTCGGGTCTGTTTTCAACAATTTTGTGGTGAATAAAAACTGTTAACGGACTCAACAGAAAAGAAAAAAACAAAAGTGGTATGCCTAAGCGCACCAAGCGGTCGGACACAAATTTCCCAACACCTTTCCGATTAAGCGAGGGTACCATAAAAAAAGAAGAGATAAAGAAGAACAGCCCCATAAAAAACGATTGATTAGAGGCAACGAACATTGACATTGGCAGAATTTCAGGTAAATCAATAGTCGATTCGTTATAATACCAGCTTCCGGGTGCGCCGTAAGTAATTGCCAGATGGTGCAATACGACGAGACTGATGAGGAAAAAACGGAGGTTATCGATGTAAAATATACGGGATTGATTCATGCTCAAAAACCTTAATGAATTTTCATTAAAAGTAATAATTATGACAAACAGATACGATATTAAAACTAATTTTGATATTTTAGTTTAACCAAAAATCAATAAAGATGAAAACCATTTTTGCAACAATTTTACTTTTCTTGTCCTCATTTCTGTTTGCACAAACAAAACATGAAATTTCTGGCGGAGTTGGCCCTTCGTTTTTTGGTTGGGGGGATATTTTAGGAGTAACATTAACCACTACTTATCAATATCAGTTTAGTGATCATTTTGGAATTGAACCCCGGCTAATAAGCAGTTCAGCATGGAGATACGAGAATAATCCTTATGGCACCGCCGGAAGTGGATACAATTTTGACCAAACCGGATATTTTGGAATGGCAGCCTCTTTTATTTACACTCCATTTAAAGGTGGAGGAAGTTTCCTTAAATTAAAAAGCGGTTTGCTGGCCGGTAAAATGGCCCATTCTAACGGAGGAATGAGCAACGGAATTCCACAAACGGGATATGTAGATTTTGGAACTGAAACACTTTTTGGGCTAATTCACACCGTTAATCTCAGAATACTGAACAGGGAGAAGTTATTTATCGGCACCGAACTTTCGATGTTAACCAGTTTTTCCGATGGGGCTTATAACTGTGATGGTTTTGTGTGGAATTTTATGGTTGGGGTAAAGTTTTAAAAGTTAGTCATACCATCACTTTGAGTGATAGTATGACTAAAAAATGCTTTACACTTTTGGCAACGCCCACGGAGCGCGGTAAGTTGATACAAGGTAACCGTTGGCAGCATCATCTCCGATGAATTTGCTTTTTGCTGAATCCCAGTACAAACGGTGTCCGGTGCGGTGGGCAATATTTCCGAGGTGAGCTACGCGTGCAGTATTGGCAGCCACGGTTATGTTGGCATTCACATTCTGGTTCCGCGTTTTAATGCCTTCGATAAAATTGGCCATGTGCAGTTCGAGACCTTTGCCCGAGCCTTTAATTAAATCAACCCGTTCCATCAAATCTTTATCTTTCTTTTGCTCTGGTATCACCTCCCAGCCGCCACGATCGACAACCAATGTTCCGTTGTTTCCCACGAACCCGACACCATGGTTCCGGCCATAATAACCGCCGTCGATTCCGGTTCCATGGTCCCACAACATGGTATGCCCGTCAAATTCGTACAAAGCCTGCAATGTATCGGGGGTTTCGGCTGCATCATCGGGATATGCAAATTTGCCGCCCATGGCCATAATCGATTTTGGGACCGGGTCGCCCATACCAAACAAACCGTAGTCGATAATATGTACACCCCAGTCGGTCATTAATCCACCTGCATAATCGTAAAACCACCTGAAATTAAAGTGGAAACGGTTGGGATTGAACGGACGCAATGGAGCCGGTCCGAGCCAGAAATCGTAATCAACGCCTGCCGGAGGATTGCTGTCGGGTTGCACCGGCACAGGTTCCATCCAGCCTTGATAAGCCCAGGTGCGAACGGTGCGGATTTTACCCAGTTTGCCCGATTTTACAAATTCCACAGCATCGCGCCAGTGCGGGTCGCTGCGTTGCCACATGCCTACCTGTACCACGGTGTTGTATTTTTTTGCCGCACGTTCCATAATGTTAATTTCCTCGATGGAGTTTCCGAGCGGTTTTTCGCAATAGACATCTTTTCCGGCCTGGCAGGCTTCCACCATAGGCAAACAGTGCCAGTGGTCGGGCGTGCCGATTATCACCACATTGATATCTTTCATTTCAAGCAGCTTGCGATAATCTTTGAAACCCACAGGCTTTTTCCCCTGGATTTTTTCTGTATCAGCAATACGTTGGTTCAGCACACTTTCGTCAACATCGCAAATGGCGGCACATTCTGTATTAGGCTGTTTCAGAAAAGCCTGCAAATTGGCAAATCCCATTCCCTTGGCGCCAATCAATCCGCAAACTAATTTTTCGTTGGCGCCCTTGCAGGCGGCCATTGGCATTGTTGATGCCAGCGCAACACCGGCCGCAGCCAGCGATGAAGTTTTGATAAAGGTTCTTCTGTTGGTCATAATTATTTATCTTTTTGCATGGCATCATCAAAAGCCACATCTGATGGTTCGAAATCAATATATTTCACAAAATCGCAGGCTTCCTCAGCCCCAGCTTCACGGTTCATTCCGCTGTCCTCCCATTCAACCGAAAGCGGGCCTTTGTAACCGATATCATTCAGTGCACGGATAATATTTTCAAAATCTATTTTTCCACGTCCCAAACTGCGGAAATTCCAGTACCGGCGGTTGTCGCCAAAATCCATGTGGCCTCCAAAAACGCCAACGCTCATCGGAACATCGCTCCAGTAAGCATCCTTCATGTGAACATGGAAAATACGGTCTGAAAATTCATAAATAAACCGCACGTAATCAACATGCTGGTAACCGAAATGACTTGGGTCGAAGTTAAATCCAAAAGCGGGGTGATAATTCAGCGATTTCAAAGTTAAATGTGCCGAATGAATATCGAATGCAATTTCGGTTGGATGAACTTCGAGGGCAAATTTTACACCCAGTTTCTGAAATTCATCCAGAATCGGGATCCAGCGTTTGGCAAAGTCTTCGTACCCTTTCCGGATCATTGCCGGTGGCACCGGTGGAAAAGAATACAGCAAATGCCAGATTGGGCTGCCTGTAAAACCGACAACCGTGTCGAGTCCAAGCATTTTGGCTACTTTTGCAGTTTTAATCACTTCAGCAGCAGCACGCTGACGGACACCTTCAGGGTTGCCGTCGCCCCAAATGTAACCGGGCAAAATACTTTTGTGACGTTCGTCGATGTTATCGGCCACGCATTGCCCAACAAGGTGCGTTGAAATGGCAAACAATTTAAGTTCGTATTTTTCCAGAAGCGCTTTTCTTGCATCGCAGTAAGCCTGGTCGGCTTTGTCGATTTCCATGTGGTCGCCCCAGCAGCAAAGTTCGAGGCCGTTGTAGCCAAACTCCTGCGCTTTCTGACAGATGGTTTCAATGGGTAGGTCGGCCCATTGTCCGGTAAAAAGTGTAACTGGTCTTGACATAGTGAATTATAAATTAAAAATGTTAAATTAAAAATTAAGAATTAGTTTCGAGTTTAATGCCCGCCTGACCGATTGGACAAGTTCAAAGTTTAAAGTTGTTAAAACTGAGCTTGTGACTCAAAGTCACCTGCTCAGTAATTCAACAATTTCTTATTTCAGATTAAACGGGTATTTTAATAATTATAAACTCTTTTTTGTATTGAGCAGGTGAACTAAAGTCACCAGCTCAAAATTTCACAGAGGCTTTTATTCTCCAAATTTTACCCATTTCTGTGTATCGTCGTAACCGGCTTTTACAACCGTGTCAATAAACTGCATCCCGCGGATTCCGTCTTCAACACCCGGGAAATCGAGCATTTCGGGCGTAGGTGTTTCCCCGATTGCTTTCGCCCGAACGGTAAGCACGAAATTACGGTAGATGTTGGCAAAGGCTTCCAGATAACCTTCGGGGTGGCCTCCCGGGGTTCGTGTATTATGCGCGGCAATGGCGCTGTCGAGTCTGGTACCTACCCGAAATACCTGGGTTGGTTGTCCAAGCCATTTAACTGTTAATGTGTTGGGTTCGTGCTGGAACCAGTCGAGCCCACCTTTATCGCCGTAAATCCTGATTCGGATTGCATTTTCTTCACCGGCTGCAATTTGCGTGGCCATTAAAACGCCTTTTGCACCGTTATCGAAGCGCAGGAGGCAGGCGCCATCATCATCGAGCAAACGGTTGGGTACAAAAACATTGAGTTCAGCACACAGTTCGGTCACCCGCAATCCGGTCATGTATTCTGCCAGGTGATGGGCATGAGTTCCAATATCGCCCATGCAACCAGCTTTCCCTGAACGTTTTGGATCGGTGCGCCAGGAAGCCTGCGGATTGCCGGTGTCTTCGAGTTTCGACGAAAGCCAGCCTTGCGGATATTCCACAAAAATTTTTCGGATTTTGCCAAGTTTGCCATCGGCAATCATTTTTTTTGCATGTTTAACAGCCGGGTAGCCTGAGTAAGTGTGCGTTAAGGCGAAAGTCAATCCTGTTTCGTCAATCTTTTGCTTTAGTTTTAACGCTTCTTCAAGCGTAAAAGTCATCGGCTTGTCGAGCACCACATGGAATCCGTTTTCAAGCGCCATGATTGCCGGATCGAAATGGACAAAATTTGGTGTTACAATCGAAACAAAATCCATTCGTTCACCTTCTGGAAGTTTCGCTTCTTTTTCAAACATTTCCTGGTAAGTTTCATAAACCCGGCTTTCAGGAAGAAAATAGAGTTTACCCGACGATTTTGAGATTTCGGGATTAACACTGAAACAACCGCAAACCAGTTCAATCTGGTTGTCCATTAAGGCTGCAAGACGGTGGATTGCGCCGATGAATGCGTCGGTGCCGCCACCAACCATTCCCATTCTGAGTTTTCTATTCATCATATAATTTCGTTTTTAGTTGATTTAGAAAATTGCCGCTAAAGTTAAAAACTCTTTTAAAACGAAACAAAAGAGTTTGTTTTTTTAAGTTGGTTATTCTTTCGAAATAAAATACGAAGTATGCTGTTTCAAACTCATATTTTACCAACATTTCATTAAATTAGCCCATTCAAAAAAAGGAACAACTATAAAACAATAGAATCATGCAAAGAAGAAATTTTCTGAAAAATGCTGCTCTCAGCGGAATAGCGTTAACAGGCATGTTAGGGGCAATGAATGTTTCGGCCTCTGAAACTGCATCATCGAATGCAGCAAAGTTCAAGTTGAAATATGCACCCGGTCTCGGCACATTTAAAGAAAACGCAGGCACTGACCCGATAGACAACATTAAATTCATTGCAGACCAGGGATTCAGGGCTGTTTTTGATAACGGATTAATGGGCAAATCGCCCGAGTTGCAGGAAAAAATTGCAGCAGAATTAACCCGGCAGGGAATGGACCTCGGCCCGTTTGTTTTATATGCCGATTTCAGTGTTCGATCTATGGTGCTGAACAATGATGAAGTTAGGGATATGCTGCGTAAAAAAATGCTGGATGGCATTGAAGTACATAAACGTACTGGCGTAAAATATGCACTTGTTGTACCTGGCAGGTTCGATGAAAAACTTCACTGGGATTATCAAACTGCCAATGTTATCAATAACCTGCGGATGTGTTGTGATGTGCTTGGCAACTCAGGGCTGAAACTTGTTATTGAGCCGCTGAATGCCCACTCTGACCATCCCGGTTTGTTCCTTACAGGAATGCCACAGTCAAATATGATATGTGTGGCAGTGAACCATCCGGCCTGTAAAATTGTAAACGATATGTACCACCAGCAAATTACCGAAGGAAACATCATACCGAACATTGATATGTGCTGGGACAACATCGGAGCTTTTCACATTGGCGACAATCCAGGGCGAAAAGAGCCAACCACCGGAGAAATTAATTACAAAAATATTTTCAGGCACATTTACCGGAAGGGTTATGATGGTGTTTTGTGTTGCGAACATGGCAACAGCAAGCCCGGAAAAGAAGGTGAAATGAGTTGGATTAAAGCTTACCG
>JBBIVS010000159.1:7785-8071 GCA_037439605.1 Draconibacterium sp.
AGTTGATTCATTTGAGGTTTAACTCATTTTAAAAATTATAAACTGGCCCTGGATTGTTTTTAAATTATTCAGGGCCAGTTTATTTTTTATCGGACAATAATTTTCTTTTGGAAGATTTCAGATCCTTTTTCGATTTTTATAAGGTAAATCCCTTTGGGTTTTCCTGTTAAATTTATCCGGTGTTCTTTCCCTTGTAAGAACATCCCGCTGTACACAATTTGTCCAGTAAGGTTTATAATTTCAATCGCATATGTAACAGCGCCGGTGTTTGGTAAATCAATTGTAA
>JBBIVS010000160.1:0-8001 GCA_037439605.1 Draconibacterium sp.
AGCGCACCAAGTTCATAGCCACCGGTAATCAGCAACTGGTTGTTACCTGCGTCAACTGCACCTGGTACGGGTATCCCGCATTGCCAGTTGTTAAACTTCCAGAGAATTTCACCATTCAACGGGTCGATTCCCACAACATTACCAGGAACGAGTTCCTGACCGCTACGACCTCCGCTTGATGCAGTAATCATTACAAGGTGATCGTTGCCATCGATTTTTACATTAGTCGGACTAACATATCCCGTGTTGCCCAGCGAGGGAGTTTTCCATTTTACCGCGCCAGTGGTTTTGTTGTATGCCACAACACCTGCCTGCGGTGCCTGCGAAGCCACAATCAGCAAATCGCCATACACCAGCGGGCACTGCGAAATTGCCCAGGTAGGGAACGGGCCGCCGTATCCGGGAGTCCCGCCTTCGGGGAGCTGGCCTCCAAAATCGGTCCAGATGTTTACCTTCCATGCCGGTTGGTGTGTGTTAATGTCAACACAGCACAAATCACCGTATGGCCCGCACGCATAAACATAATTTCCATCCACTGCCGGAACGCTGCGTGAGCCGGGAAACATCACTGAACCTGCAATTCCGTAAGCATGGTTCCAGAGTTCTTTTCCTGTGGCGAGGTCAAAACAACGGAGTTTATCACCCGTTTTATCGTCGCGGTCGAGCAAATACACTTTCCCGTCTTTTACAACCGGTCCGCCGTAACCAATGCCAACCGGAATTGTCCACAATACTTCAGGGCCTGTTTCGGGCCAGGAGCGCAGCAGGTTTTTCTGTGTCGAGGTGCTGTTCCGGTTAGGCCCTAAAAACTGTGGCCAGTCCTGTGCAATTGCAAATAAGTTGATAAAAACCAGTGAAATGGATAGAAAGCTTATTTTACTGAAGCTGTTTTTTGTTGCGATTTTTTGGTTGTTTTTCATCATTGTTATAGTTTTTGGTTTTTAAATTTTTAATTGGCCATTTTTCATTTTCAATTGTTCTCCCTCACCATCCACGCTTTGAACTCTGCGGCTTTGTTTTTACTCACATAAATTCTCTCGGGCGGCTCAGTATCCACTGAAATCAGCAGTCGACTGTCGAACCAGACCGTGATGTTTTGTACACTGCTGCGCGAAAGGATAAACTGTTTGTTTGCACGGAAAAAATCAACCGGATTAAGCGATTTTTCAATCTGTTCAAGCGTTTTTGAATAAGAGAGTGGCTTGCCTGTTTTCAGATAAATCTGTGTATTCTTTTCCGAAGTATAGAAAAAAGAGATTTCGCGAAGGTCAACTGGTTGCAGTTTGTCACGGAAGGGGATTAGCAGTTTGTCGTTGTATGTTGGAGCGGGCGTAAACTGCGTTAATTGTGAGATGTATTTCAGCACATCTTTTTGTGTCCATTTTTTGAATTTTCCGATTGCCCGTTTTAACTCTTCATGTTTAATGGGCTTCAGCAGGTAATCGATACTGTTAACTTTAAAGGCTTCGATGGCATATTCGTCGTAGGCTGTGGTGAAAATGATGGGCGTCTCAATGGTGATTTTGTCGAAAATGGAAAAAGCTGAGCCATCGGACAAATGAATATCCATTAAAATCAGTTCAGGATTTGGATTTGTTTCAAACCACTTCACCGTCTGACTGATACTTTCGGTTGTACCGGCAATCTGAATTGCAGGGTCTATTTCCGAAAGTATTTCCACCAGGTTGTCCATTGCGGCAGTTTCGTCTTCAACAATCAGAATTTTCATGTTTAATTCTTTATCAGTGGCAAGCAAACAGTAAAAGATTTGCCATCGTCGATGATTTTAATTTTTTTGTCCATTAACAATAAAAACCTGTTTTCGAGGTTTTTCAATCCGGTTCCGTTGGTGTTTGGCGTCTCCAGTTTCGGGTAAACCGGGTTTGAAACCAGAAGCTCGTTTTCGTTATTCAGGTAAATGGTCACAATCATTTTATGTTCGCTGTCGATTACGTTATGAACCACTACATTGTCGATAAGCGGCAATAACGACAAAACCGGTATTTTCAGGTTTTTATTTTCTTCTTTTACATTGATCCGGAAAACCATTTTATTGGCAAACCTCACTTCCATCATATACTTCAGGGCGGTTACACTTTCAAGTTCCTCGCCAAGCGTGACAATATTTTTTTTGTCGCTTTGCAGCACGTACCTGAAAACATCGGAAAGTTTGCTGACATATTCGATGGCATTTTCCTCGTTTTTTTTGCGGATAAGCGAGGACAACCCGTTGAGCGAATTGAAAAAGAAATGCGGGTTAATCTGGTTGGTAAGCGCCACGTAGCGGCTTTGCAGGTTTTCGGTTTTCAATTGTTCTATTTCCTTCTCTTTTTTGCGGTGTTCAAGGTATAAATGTGCAACATGCCCAAGCAAACTGCAATAAACCACCATAATAAAAAACTGGAAAAGCAGGAACCCAGAAAACCATTCTTTTTTAGGGTTTAACATTAACGAAAAACCAATGTACATAAAGTAAAAAAAAGCGCCAATGATCAACGTGTGCATGAAACGTTTACCAACTGATTTCAGATTGATTTTTTTGAAGTTATACCATAACATAATGAAAATCAATACCGAAAAGTAAAGGTACCTGAAAATGAAGAAGAACAAAAGGGCATTGAATTTTGATTCGCCCAGGTAATTCCGTTCAATATTAAAAAAAGTGAAATTGGGGTAAATGATAAAAAGGGCGCTGATTAAGCTGACAAGCAAAAACTTGATACCGTTGTATTTAACTGGTATGTCGAGATTTAAATTACCTGTTTCTGTTTTTGTTATTTTCATTCGAATTTAATCACGTAATATTTACATTCGTGTTTCAGTAATTAATATTAAAAAAGGCTAATAAATTTAAAATCATTTCCTGATTAAAGCGATTATTTTTCTTTAAAACGAAAAACACAAACTTAATGACGAAAATGGAAGAACCACTCCCTCAACAGGGAATGGTTCAAATCTAAACTAAAAATGTATGAAGCAAAAAATGCTTCCTAAACATATAATTATAAAGAAATCTGCTCAAAACAGAACCTTAACATTATTTTGAAATTACGTTTTGATTTTCCTGATTAGCATTTACATCCCCGGCATTTTGGGTAAATAACTTAAGATTTTTTTCTTTCTCTGTTTTTGCAGCTAAAATGGCGTCCGCACGGTCTAAATCCTGCTGTGCGCCATCTTTATCGTTTAATAAAGTCCGGGCCATCGCACGCGAATTTAAAATAGTGCTTTCATAAGGAAGGTATTTTAAGGCTTTGTCGAAATACTTCAGCGCTTTTTCAGGATTCTTCTGCGAAATCAATGCTTTGTTTCCCTTTTTATACAAGGCAGTTGCCTGTTCCTTAAATATATTTTCATTTGTTCCGTTCTTAAATCCATCAATTTGAAACACCATCGAAATTTCCTTTTCCATTTCAACAGGATTACCATTTTTTAATCCCGGTTCCCACATTCCCTGCGTGGTTTTCAGTACTCTGATTACTTCGTCGTCAATCTCAGGACAAACACTGTTTATAACCTTTATGTTGGTTATTTCGCCAGTGTTTGTAACGGTAAACTGAACCACTTCGGTGCCCTGAATATTGTATTTCAGCGCTACTTCAGGATACTCCACATTTTCACGCAGGTAGGAATAAATTAAAAACGAACTTTTACCCGGCGCTTCATCTGTTGACTTTACCCCGGTAAAAACCGGTGGCGTAATTAAATTTTCCTTCTTGATGTTGTTATCATCTGTGTTAACAGGTGAAAAATGATTTGCAATTGCTGTGGATGTTGCCATGAGGAAAATCGAAATAATTAATTTTGTTTTCATGTTTCTTGAATTTTTAATTGTTTTCATTTCTGTAATTCAAATATTGGTCTTAAAACTAGGATATAAATTGGAAAATGTATTAAAAGGAAAAAACAGGGGTTAAAAACGAAAACCGTTTTTAAATGTTACAAATGACCTAATCACCGGAAGACATTATTTTTCTTCAAGCATCCATGAAATAAGCTCTTTCATAAATTGATAATTATCTTTGCCTTTCCATATAATCACATTTCCATCAGGCATTTTAAATTCCACTCCACCGATAAATAAACCAACCATTGTTTCACCAAAAGCGGCTAATTTGCCACCGTTTTCGAGTTTAACATAGGCTCCATGAACATTTCCGCCTTCCGCATTCATTACGCTGATTGGAATACCTCCCGATATTTCGCGGCTCCCACTGTAGGGCAGTTCATACCTACCCCTGATAAACTCCCCGATGAAGCTGATGGCCCCTACATTCCTGACCATGGTCAGGTCATTTCCAAATTCAATTCCGAAAGGCCTGACAATTTCGGTGGCGCCAAAAGTTTTCATATTCATCCGTTTGTCTTCATCGGTAAAGAAAATCAGTCTGCCCCCGTTTTTTACAAAGCTGATTATTGAATTTATCTCATTGGTTGACCTGATCTTTTTAATTGCAGTTGACGATAATGTCGATAACACAATTAATACATCCGTTTTTTCCAACAACTCACTTTCAACTTCCTTATCTTCATTAATAATGAGCTTTGCGCCCAGTTGATTTTCAACAACATCCTGATAATGATTGAAGATATCAGGACTAACCTTTAGGTATTCGGATTTTTCTTCAAGCGAAATATCAAGAAGAACAACTTTGTTTTGTGCCGTGGTTTCTGTAAAAATCAACCCGGCGAACATGATTAATATTACGATTGCTTTTTTCATCTTTTTATTTTTTCGATTTTGCTTAATGATGTGGTACAGCGTGTTGTTTGATATTCTAAAATCCTTCTCTTTCTCCGGTAGCGGGCATTGATGAATAATGAATGTGAACAATTTTCCAGGAATTTTCAAATTTTTTCAATACCATCGATTCCCTTCCCCTTGTTTGCATGGGTGTCGCATTTTCGTCACGGAAATTGGCATCGAATACCCAGTTAAATTCAACAACTGCCACATCACCATGCAGTTGAATAATTTCGTCATAACTTTTCAAATCTCGGATTGTAAACCTGGCGCCAAACATCCCATAAATCCCCGACTTAATTGCTTCCCAGCCTTTTTCGTGCCCACGCGGATGTATAAAGCTGGCCTGAGAAGTGGTCAGCCAAATAGTACTTGCCAGAACAGTATCTGCCCTGTTTATGGAAATTTTATAATTATCAAGCACCTGGTTTATCGCCTGAATATCAGTTTGAATTTTTTCTGTTCCATCGGTTTTTTGGGAACCAAATCCCATCAGAATAACCGGTAAAAAACATAAAATCAGTATATTAAGTTTCATATTAAAAAGTTGTTGTGTAAAAAGAATAATTATGATTGTTTATCAAAAACTCCATTTACATCCCTGCCTATGACCATAATTTTGTTGAAGTCGGGCAAATGCACAATTTCAGGAGTTATTGTAGTGCCGAAGTCGATATAAACCAGCTTTTCTGTTTCTGAGCCATTTCTGATTACGTGTGCGCCTTCCTCACCTGTCGGAAAAGCAATCACATCGCCTGCCTTTAGTGTGATTTCTCCTTTTAGAGTCCGCACAATTCCGGTGCCGCTGATAATGTAAAAAACTTCTTCATTTGCTTCGTGGTAGTGGTAACCATACGCGTAATTGCCCGGATCAACTTCAACAAAATTTACCCTGCACTTACCTGCTTCATCATCAGGAATAATTGTTTTAACTGAAAATTCGTTGTTGTTTCTGTTAATAACCTGTGTCTGAATCTGATTAAAATTCTTTACGATTACATTTTTCATTTTGTCCTCCTTTTTTTTGATTTAAATTATATTCAAAATTCAATGTTTTTAATGAACTGTGCAAACAGGTGAGTAAGTTACATGATTGGTTAGAATTATTGATTATCAGGTGATTGTTGTCGAAAAATAATTTTAAAAAAATAATCTCCCCGAGAAATTAATTGTTTGATTGGTAATATTACTCTCTTTTGGAGATTTTTGTAATATTGCAGAAAAAAAAATGAATTATGCGAGTATTAGATTTACAATATCCAACCTGTCCGGTTCGGAATATTTTAAACCGGATGAGCGACAAATGGTCGTTGCTGATATTAAGCACGTTGAATCAAAACGGTGTGATGCGCTATAAAGACCTGAAAAATGCCGTACCAGACATTTCGCAAAAAATGCTTTCGAGTACCCTGAAACGGCTGGAGGAAGACCGCGTAATCAAAAGGAAAATGTACAACGAAATTCCTCCACGGGTTGAATATTCCTTAACACCAATTGGTAAGGAATTTATGCCTGCTGTTCAAATGCTGATTGAATGGGCTATTGAACATTTTGAAGAAATCACGCGATAAACACTTATTCTGTTTATGATAACACGTACATTGTCACCACAGAAACACATGGTTTTGCCTGAACATCGTTCAATTATTCAGCCACCTTCACGCACAACATCCGGCTTTGGTCGCGGATGAGCAATTTGCCATCGGCTAAAGCAATGGGAGCCCAGTTTTGGGTGCCGAAACGGGCGGCCATACCTTCTCCGGCTGGCGGTGCGGCAAGCAGTTCTGCCGATGTAATTGGTTTAAAAGCAGCCGGATTTGGCTCAATCAGAAAAAGTTTTTTAGCACCATCAGTTGCCAGAATCAAACCATCAACATACACCATACTTCCTTTGTTGAAATCGGGGTCGCGTTTGGTTTTCCACATAATCTGGCCGTTCAGGCTCATGCATACCATCCCGTCGCGGCGGTTGTTGGTTCCATACTGGGCATAGAAATAACCATCGATTAACAACGGAGGTTTCGTCTGGTCGCCAAATTCGACGGTTCTGAAGAGTTCTTTCGGTTCGAAACTGCCATCAGATTTTTTATCGACCTGAATCATCAGAGCGCCGTGTTCATATCCGCCCACAACAAGTATTTTGTTGTTTCCGGCACCCACAGCCGGCGCTACCGAAATATGACATTCCCATCCTGAAAAATTCCAAAGAATTTTCCCTGAGAGTGGCTCAATCCCGGTAATATTCCCGGGTGTTTTTGGTGCATCTGGCCGGCCAATCGGGTTGGTGGAAGATGTGACCATCACAATATGGTCGGCTCCGTCAATTTTAATTACTGCCGGACTTACATATGTTTCGTTCCCCAGATTGGCAGTTTTCCACACAACATCACCTGTGGTTTTGTTGTAGGCTACCACACCAGCTTCGGGAGCCTGTGAGGCAATAATCAGCAAATTTCCATAAACAAGCGGGCATTGCGAAATAGCCCAAATCGGAAAGTTCCCGCGCGGAGCAAAACCACCGGGTCCGCCGTCCGATTCTTTGACCGGAGCGTTGCCCTCGTCGCCGCCAAAATCAGTCCAGATGTTTGCCTTCCAGACAGGTTTGTGTGTGTTGATGTCGATACAGTACAAATCGCCATAAGGGCCACAGGAATAGATGTTGTTGCCGTCGATTGCCGGAACACTGCGTGAGCCCGGAAACATTACAGAACCGGCTGCATCGTATGCGAAATTCCAGAGTTCCTTGCCAGTGGAAAGTTCGAAGCATCGCAGGTTGTCGCCCGTTTTATCATCCCGGTCGAGCAGGTAAACTTTACCATTTTTTACAACCGGCCCACCGTAACCAATTCCAACGTTAACACTCCACAAAACTTCGGGTCCTGTTTCAGGCCAGGAGCGCAAAATGCCTTTTTCGTCGGACTTGCTGTTTCTGTGAGAACCAAGAAACTGTGGCCAGTCCTGGGCGTTAACATTTACAAAAAACAAGAATAGTAAAATGTATAAAGTGATTTTGTTTTTCATAGTTATAGTTTTTAATGGTCATTTACAGCTAAATTGTTTGTTTTTTATCGTAAAGAGATACATCGCTTTTGACCCAAATTAATACAAATGGTTTAATCGCAAATAAATTCATCATCCGCAAGTCAGATTCCTGATTCAATAGCCTTTCCCGCTATTAATTTAATGTCCTTTACTTCAATCACATTTTTGTGATACCCGTTTTGCGCTGCATAAATCATGGATAGCGCCACTTCGCG
>JBBIVS010000161.1:0-3278 GCA_037439605.1 Draconibacterium sp.
TTTGGTAACCAGTCCGAAAACAGCCACAAGTGGGAAAACGCCGTTCATCATAAACAATAGCAACCCGGGGATAAAGTAGCTTTTGAAGGGCGAATGTTCGAGCCAGCCGGGCTGCATTTTCAGCAGCGAACCGTCGGGTGCAAGCATCAGACTGATTCCGCCATAAAAAGCATTGACAGCCAGCAGCACCAGCAGCAAGTACAAAATCCAGGTTTCAAAAGGTCGTTTCATATTGGTTTTTTTGATGTTTTGAATAAGGTGAATAAGGTTTTATCTATCTTTTTAGTTCCGGTTACTAAGGTTTTATGGTTAGAAATAAGGTTTTTTACATTGAATAATTATGTCATGCCTTCGGCATTTTATCCATATTATTTTATGTTGTTTGCTATAATCATATCATGCCTTCGGCATTTTTTCATAAAACTTTTCATTACATTTCATTTTCTAACGTGGTTAAAAACCGCGTCACCCATTCATGCATTCTCGCATTGTAGCATTCATGCATTGGATTTCCCGTCCACCCATTTTTTAAAGTCCACCACTTTGTCGAGGCTCACAAAAACACCTTCGGGAACCGGTGGGTTGAGTTCGAGTTTCAAACGGCTTTTCGGGAAAATGTGGATGTTTACAATCGACTGCAGGCTTACAATGTACTGACGGTTAACGCGGAAAAACTTAAGCGGGTCGAGTTCTGCCATAAGGTTGTCGAGGCTGATATCGAGCGAATATTGTCCTTTTTGCTGCATGGCCACAAACGTGATCCCACTGTTGGAGAAGAAGTAGGCGATATCTTTTACATCGATGCTTTTCAGTTTTTGGCCCACCACCACCGAAAACCGTTCGCGGTAACTTTTTTCACTGCCTTTCATCAGGCTGAACAGCTCCTGGATATCCACAAGTTGTTTTTTGCCGCCCCAGTCGCGGAATTTGGAAATCGCTTTTTCGAGGTCATTCTGAATGATCGGTTTCAGCAGATAGTCAATGCTTTTCAGTTTAAAGGCTTTGATGGCGTATTCGTCGAATGCAGTGGTGAAAATGATGGGTACATTCACTTTTACTTGGTCGAAAATGGAGAAACTCAACCCGTCTTCCAGATGAATGTCGAGAAAAATCAGGTCGGGTTGTTCGTTATTTTTGAACCACTCAACTGATTCTTTTACAGATTCAAGTTTTGCCACAATTTCGATGGTTGGGTCGATAATTTTTACCATGTTTTCGAGCCGGCGGGCGGCTAATTGTTCGTCTTCGATGATGATGGTTTTCATAGATTTGGTTATTTATTGTCAAAAATATCGCTGAAGAAACCTGCGCCGATGGGTTTTCTGAAATCTCTGGCTGGGTCGAGGTATTTGTCGAGCATGGCATTCAATTCTGTTTTTACTATTGGTTTATGCAGGAAATCGATTCCCTTGGTTAAAAACGCCTTCACGGCAAGTTCGTCGGTTGCAGTTGTGAACACGATGGGGGAGGAGACGCTCACTTTTTCGAAAATGGCAAAACTCAGGTTGTCTTCGAGGTGGATGTCGAGAAAAATCAGGTCGGGTTCCGGATTTTCCCTGAACCAGGCGATTGATTCTTCCACCGATTCGAGCCAGGCGGCAATTTCAATTTTCGGGTCGTATTCCTTCACCATGTTTTCGAGCCGTTTGGCTGCGTACATTTCGTCTTCAATGATTACGATTCTCATTATCTGGATTTTAAATATTTTAAATTAAGGACTAAAGTCCGTTTGTGTCAGGCATTCTTTTCACCAGCCTAAAGGCTGGTGTTATTCAGCATTTCAATAACCCCGGCCTTTAGGCTGGGGATTTGCAGGTCGCTCCCTCTCCCTGACATTTCAGCGGGATGCGGGCAATAAACCGTATTTCAGTTTTTACAAATTCAGGTTCGGGCATTTCGAGCAGGTTGTAGCGGTGTACAATATTTCGCAACCCAACACCCGTTGAAACCATGTGCGATTCGCGTTCCTGCAGGTTATTTTCAACATGCAACACATTGTCGGGGCCAATAAATATTTCAATTTTCAACGGATTTCTTTTCGACATCGAATTGTGTTTGATAGCGTTTTCTATCAGTAATTGCAGGGCAAGCGGAAGAATCAGCAATTCCTTTTTATCATCGGCGATATCCACTTTTATCACAATTTTATCCATGAACCTGATGTGCAACAGAAAAACGTACGCATCGAGAAAATCGAGTTCGGTTTGCAGGCTCACCAAATCGTTGTCCTTGTTTTCCAGTACGTAACGGTAAACTTTCGAAAGGTGTTCGGTAAACTGTTCGGCCAAATCGGGCTCCAGTTTTATCAGCGATGTGAGTACATTCAAACTGTTAAACAAAAAGTGCGGGTTTACCTGCTGCCGCAAAACTTCGAACTGCGATTGCAGGTTTTCTTTTTGCAAACGGATGAGTTGTGTGTTGGCTTCGGTTAGTTTCAGCGTACTTTCCTGTACCCTGTTTTCGAGATTCTGGTTGAGGTGTTCGAGTTGGGCTTTGGCTTTCAGCAACTCTTCTTCGGTTTGCAATCGGTCCGTAATATCGCGCGTAATGACAAACGAAGCGGGTTTTCCATTATAGTCGGTTGTGCGCGAATTCAATTCAACCATAATGCTCTGGCCGTCTTTGCGATAAAGTTTTGCCCGGTAAATGGCCGGGAAACTTTCACCTGTCATCCTGCGATTATGGTTTTCGAGCATTTCCTGATGGTGTTTTTTGTCAACCACCTCGATAAAAGGTTTTTCAAGCAGTTCTTCTTCGGTATATTGCATCATTTCGCAGAATGCCGGATTAACAAACCTGAAAACTCCGTCCTGGGTGATGAGAATTCCGTCGGTGGCTTTGTCGATGAGGGTGCGATATTTCAATTCGCTTTCGCGCAAGGCTTTTTCCATGGCTTCGTGCTCCGAAATGTCGAGTATCAAACCCCTGATTCCAATCACTTTATCTTCAGTAATGATAGGGGCGGCAAATGTCATGGCTGGGAAAGTTTCACCGTTTTTGCGCACAGCTATGTACCGGTTTCCATAACTGTTAACCTTATTGGTTATGGTTTTTTTCATGTTTTCGCGCATCTGTTCGTGATACGAGGGGTGAATGAACCTGTATGAAGATAACCCGATATCGCTGTTGTCGAGTCCGAATTGTTTCATCCCTGTTTGATTAAAATAGACAATATAACCCTGTTTGTCGAGTTCGTAAACGGTTTGCGGGAGCATTTCTGCCAATTCGCGGTATTTCTGCTCGCTTATTTTTAATGCATTTTGCATTTTTTTACTTTC
>JBBIVS010000161.1:3288-7963 GCA_037439605.1 Draconibacterium sp.
AAAACTTGCCCAGGTACCTTCAAATTCGATGAGTGTAGATGAGGTTTCACACTCCCTGATTTCTCCTGTTTTGGTGAGCATCCTGAATACTTCGTTTATGGTCGAAAAATCCTTGTTTTTGCGTCGTTCAGCAATTTTGAAAGCTTTTTCATGGTCCTCGGGGTGAAGTGTTTTGATCGAAGGCATATTGTAAAGTTCTTCGCGTGTGTAGCCCAGCATTTTACAATAGGTATCGTTGGCAAAAAGAAAGCGGTTGTCGCGGATAATTGTAATGCCCTCAAGTGAATTTTCGACCAGTGTTTTGTATTTTCTTTCGCTTTTCTCGATGGTTTCCTGCATCCGGTTTCGTTCTGTAACATCGCGTATTGATATTAACGATGCAGGTTTGCCGCTCATTTCGATAGTGGTGGAGTTAAATTCGGCAACTAATTTTTCGCCGTTTGTACGAAGCAGGGAAGCGTTGTAGCGCATGTCGCCAATTTCGCCTTTCATCCTCCGGTAATGAATATTTAATACCCGCTCACGATCTTCGGGTGCAATGGAATGCGGGCCAAAATTTTTGATGCACTCTTCAATGGTGCAACCAATCATATCGGCAAATGCCTTATTTACGAGAACAACTTTACCGTCCTGCGAAATTACTATTCCATCAAGTGATTTCTCTATTAATGTACGGTAAAGTTTCTCCTGCTCTGCAAGTGCAAGTTCAGTTTGTTTTTTTTCGGTGATGTCCTGCTGGATCACAAAATAACCATCAATTTCATCTTTTTCGTTTTTAAAAGGCGATGCAATGGTGTTGGCCCAGTAAATATTACCGTCTTTGCCTATGGTTCGCAGTTCTCCTTGCCAGTTTTTGCCCTGCGTAAGGTTGTTTACCACGTCTTTTCTTGATTCAGGAATTTCCGTGAAGCTTTTATAAAGCGTGTCGTTTATATTTTTGTGAAGCAATTCATCGGTTTGAAAACCCGAAAGTTTTTCGAAATAAGGGTTCAGGTACTCGAAATTAAAGTTTTTGTCCATGATAAAGACGCCACCGGGCGCCTGATCGAGGATGTGCCTGAATTTTTTCTGTTCGCGTTCGATTTTAATTTGTTCCGTAATATCAAACGACACTCCCAAATAACCGGTTTTAAAACCTGCCTTATCAAAAATGGGCGAAACACGGGTTCCATAATACAATCCATTCAGCATTACAATTTCATGGTCGGTTTCGCCGGCCAGCACCCGACGGATAAATCCTTCAGCTTCGGTACCTTTGTACAGGTCAAATGCCGATATGCCAATCCTGTCAACCGGATTGCCCGGCCCGTCTTTAAACTGGGTGTAGGTAAATTTTCCCTCCAGGTCAATGCTCCAGATAACCAGAGGGGCATTCGTAAGGATGTAATCCAGGAATTGCTGTTTTTCTTCAAGTTGCCTTTCGGTTTCCTTGTGGCGGGCTATTTCAGTCTTTAATTCCTCGTTCATTTTTATCAGCTTCTTATCGAAACCTGCGATGTTATCAGTCATTTTATTCAGAATTGGTTTAACAAATATTTCAGACACCCTAAAGTAATGTTAATCCTGAATTACATCATCGAATCCAGCTTTTTTGTATAATATTCGTTAAAAAGCCGTTTTGAATGTTCGGTTGCCCATTTTTCGACGCCCATTTTCTGAATCATGCAGAGGTTGTAAATTTTCAGTGCGTGAGGTACCCTTTCGGCCCGATCGGAAACGGGTTGAAGCCTTTCGCATGGAAATTCACTGCATTCGTAACAAAAGTTTACGCCCTTTTCCTGAATACAGGCGTACATCCGGCAATTCGGGTCGATTCCTAAAATTTCGAGACCGGGGCAAAAGCCATTGTTAGGTCGGCATCCTTTGCATTGAAATTTTTCTTCAGAAATATTATTACGTTTGAAAAAATCTTCCCGGCTTTCCTTGTTTTCTTCACCAATTAACAGCGGGCAATTGAAGCAGTCTTTTCCGCAGGGAGCGGTCAGGTTTCTATAATCCATAGTTTTCTGTTTTTTTTGTTAAAGGTAGATTACATGTTGTGAATTCAGAATTTTTGCTGGTTGAATGACGGAATGCGGGGGGTGAACCTGTCGTTTTTGGAAATAAAAATACACCTGGACTTTCCGGTGTTTCAAGTTAATATCGTATTTAAAACTTTATTTCATCTCCACAACCAAAATGGTATCCACATTATCTTGTTTGGATTTTGGAATATTCAGCAGTAAACCGAATTCTGTCTCACTTAATTTTACCTTTTCGCCGCCATCAAAATACACCGCCGATTTAATTTTGCCGGGAAAGGCCTGAATCAGCAGGTTTTCGTCTTTCAGTTGTACAAGGTGAATGTAAATTTTGCCGTCTTTCCCAACGGTTGTGGCGCCCCAGCCGGCTAGGCGGATTGGGCCCCGGCGCGTATTCTAAATGGTTTCGCCGTACTTTTCGAGCCATTTCCCCATTACTGCCAGTGTGTCGATATTTTTGGGCTGAATTTTACCATTGGGCATCGGGCCGGTATTCAGCAGAAAGTTGGCGCCAAATCCGGCTGCTTTTACCATGGTTTGAATGAGTTGTTTTGATGATTTATAATTTTTATCGCGCATGTTAAAACCCCACGAGCCGTTCCTGGTTTCGCACATTTCCAAAGGCAGTTCAGATATGGTTCCGGTTTGGTTGAAACCCATCGTGTTTACGCCGGGAAGGTCGCGTTCGAACATCTGAAAATCTTCACCGGGAAAAGGATTGACTTTGATTCCCTGTTTGTCGCACTCCTCTTTCAGTATTTTGAGCACATCTTTTTTGTATGGCGTGCGGTCAACGATATCGTAATTGCTTATTTTCGAATCGTACATCGCAAACCCGTCGTGATGATAGCTTGTGATTGTGATGTATTTCATACCAGCTTTTTTTACCATTGCCACCCATTCTGCCGGATTGAAATCAACCGGATTAAAAAACGAGGGCAAGCGTTCGTAAAGTTTAATTGGAATTTGCTGTTGGTTCATCACCCATTCGCGGTTGCCCAGAACACTGTACACACCCCAATGTACAAAAAGCCCGAACTTGGCGTCGAGAAACCATTCGCGGTTTTTCAGGTTTTCTGCAGTGGGTTGATAACCGGGTTGTGCAAAACTCAAATTGATTGCGAATAAAACAGAAGCCCGATGAAAGTATTTTTTCATGATATAAAAATTAAATTGAATTAATTCATCTCCCAGTCATCGAACCAGGCCCGAATATTCAATTCCTTTTTGGCCGTATGTGTTTGCCAGCATTTGAAACGCGAGCCTTTCACCGGATTCCTTTTTATGTGCCGGGTGAATATTGTCTTTTTCGCCCACGTCCATTAAGGAAGCCATTCCAATACCCTGAATGCGTAACCGACCATCGGCGCAATCATCGCTTTGTATAAAACCGATGGCATTTGCTGGTAAAATTCGCCGGTCATTTTCTTGTCGGGCAGTTTCACCCAATCGAAATTTTTGAAGCCGTTTTCGCTGGTCCAGGGTTCAATGCGTGTGCCGCCCCAGGTTGAACATATTAAATCCACCGGAACATTCAACGCCTGTTGCACCATCCGGCCAAAATAGTTGGCAGCAGCGCTGAAATCAGCAACATTTTCAGGAATACATTCAAGCCGCGAACCAGTAAAATCTTCGGCGGGTTTCAGGCTTTTTACCCGCTCAACGGTAAATAAACGGATTGAATTGTTAGCTAAAGTCGCAATGGCTTCATTAGCGCCAATTACCGGCGGGTTGAAATAGCCGGTCATAGTCATTTGCATGTTCGACTGGCCCGAGCAAATCCACACTTCGCCAATTAAAACGTTGTTCAGTGTGAGTGTTTTTCCGTAGGTAATGATTATTTAAAAAGGACCGCTAGCCGATGGTGTGGAAACTTTAAGTTTCCAGTTCCCCTCTTTGTCAGAAGTGGTGGAATAGCTTTTCTTGTTCCACGAGGTGACTACTTTAACGGCTTTTCCAGGTGTCGCTTTTCCCCAGACGGGGGGATCGGTCTGCTGCTGTGAAACCATGTGGTCGCCAAAAATTGCAGGTTATTTTACTTCGGCTTTCAGGGAAATAACTCCTGCGAGAACAATAAGAAAGGCAAACATAAAAGACTTTGAAATTTCTTCATGATTTGAATATTATAGTTTTTATTGAATTTTCGGTACTCACAAAGATATCAAATTCAATCCACAACTTTCAACAGAAAATTTTACTGAAAAGTGGCTGGTTTCGTCGGTCATTTCCGAAAATTCCTATTCTTTCTTCTGATTTTATCAGTTTAGAATTATATTTTTACCAAAAACGTAAATCTTTTGAAAAATGAAAAGAATAATTCTGTTTGTATTGGCAATTTCAACCTTTCAGGTTTTTGGTGAAACTTTTAAAAGTGATTTGGTGGCAAAAAATGCCAAAATAGAACAAGCCGGTTCGGGATATTCATTTACTGAAGGCCCTGCAACCGCGCCCGATGGCAAAGTTTATTTTACCGACCAGCCCAACGACCGCATTTATATATGGGACGAAAAAGCAGGAGTCAAGCTTTGGCTCGAAGGCACAGGACGTTCGAACGGGATGTATTTTGATTCCCGGGGAAGGTTGGTGACTTGCGCAGACGAGAAAAATCAAATCGCATATTTTGATGAGAATAAGAAATTAGTACCAATGCATGA
>JBBIVS010000162.1:0-4487 GCA_037439605.1 Draconibacterium sp.
CTCAACTGCAATCAATTCCTGAATGAACTTCGCTGTAAAAGCGGGTGCAAAAGTAGTAGCCTTTTCTTTCCTGCCAAACTTTTAAATCGATTTTTAATCAGAAAAAACCATCTTTCTTACAACTTTCTGACTTTCAACATCTATTTAATTTTACGGGACTTAATTTTACGGTAATAAACAGATTTGGGTTTCAATTATTTATTACTCACTGATTATCAATCCCTAATCTTAGAAACAATTACAATAACGAATTGTTCTATTCATCAAATGAATTATTCAGCATTTTAGTTTCCAGACAGTTATATTTTTATGTTAACATTAATTTAAGAATAGCTCAATAACCGGAATTTCAACATTTGGTTTTGTGACAGGAAGTCTTAAATCCAGATCGCCTATACCATGACTGTCGCCCCCACGATTATGCTGGCGAGGTTCGGATATCTTTATTTCAGAAGCATCATGTAAAAACTGCGCATATTTTACTTTACCCATATAACCCGGCAATCTTAAGTTCTGTAAAGGATAATCGAGAAGGTGAATATAAAGACGGTTGTTCTTTGGATTATAAGTTAATATTGCATTATCTGGCACTTCATAACTGTCAGGAGCCTGGGTACATCCGTATATGGAACGACTGTTAACTTTCATCCAATCGCCCATTTCACTTAATGCTTTATCTGCACGTTCATCAAAAATTCCCCGGGCAGTCGGGCCAACATTCAATAAAAGATTTCCACCTTTACTTACCGATTCAATTAAAAGCACCAGCAACTGTTTGTTGTCTTTCCATGTATATTCATCGCGATAGTAACCCCAGGAGCCTGAAAAAGTCTGGCAGGTTTCCCATGGTACTTTTTTACCATCAACTTCAGGCCAATTATCCACTTTATATTGTTCCGGAGTCATAAAATCCCAACCACCGGCGTATTCCTGAAGATCAGCCCGATCATCTATTAAAATTTCAGGTTGGAGCTGACGTACCATTTTAATCAGTTCCTCTGAGCCCCAGTCGTCACGACCTTTTCCAAATTCGCCGGGAAAAGAAAAATCGAGCCAAAGAATATCAATTTTACCATATTTGGTAAGTATTTCGCGAACCTGATTTTTTAAATATTCACGATAAATACGCATGTCGCGATCTTTATTTAATGCATCATATTCTTCCTTTGTATTTGCACTTTGCGGATGAACGCGATCGATTGTGTATTCAGGATGGTGCCAGTCGATTAAAGAATAATAAAAACCTATTCTCAAACCTTCTGCCCGAAAAGCTTCAACCCACTCTTTTATAATATCTTTACCATAAGGAGTATTTGTTACTTTATAATTGGTAAATTTTGAATCGAACATGTTAAATCCTTCATGATGTTTCGAAGTGATGACAGCGTATTTCATTCCGGCAGCTTTTGCTTTTTTTGCCCAATCCTTGGCATTGAATAAATCGGGGTTAAATATTTCGAAATACTTTTGGTAGTCTTTGTCCGAAATGCGTTCATTCTTTTTCACCCACTCGTGACGGGCTGCCTGCGCATACAAACCCCAATGAATAAACATTCCGAAACGGGCTTCAGTCCACCAGGCAAGGCGTTCAGTTTTTTGGGCTTCAGTTTCGTCCCAGATTTTCTTTTGTGAGAAACAGGGTTGACTTATTATTAAAGCCAGAATTGTAATTGCAACTATTTTTTTCATGTTAAATTGATTTAGATTATTAAAACTTGCACTAAAATACGAATATTATTTAAGCATTGAGGTCTCCCTTGCAGACTTAAATTCAGAACCCTCATTCCATTTTGGCCAACCGGTTGAATTTGCCAAATTTAATCCTACTTTATAAAACAGTTCAGCATCTTCAACCAAACCGTTAAGATCAGCTGATTTCTTATTAAATTCATCAGAAGGTTTATGGTAAGTATTTGCCCAATAACCGGCAATTATCTTTAAAGTTTCCTCCTTACCGTACTTTTCAGAATCAATGTAGCCTTTGGCAAATATTGCCGGAACTCCTTTTTTTATCAATGGAAAATGGTCGGAACGGAAAAACATTCCATTTTCAGGATTTGGATCGGAAGCAACATATCTCCCCTGTTTTTCGGCTTCAACTGTCAGCCAGTTATCCAATTCAGACTGACCGAAACCTGTAATAGTAACATCCTTAAACTTTCCCAAAAACAAAATAACATCGGAATTAATAACGGCAACCGTCTTATTCATCGGGAAAAAAGGATTTTCGGCATAAAAACCTGAACCAAGCAAACCAGATTCTTCGCCGGTTACCGACAGGAAAAGAACCGATCGTTCGGGTTGAATTCCATTTTTAAATGCCCTTGCTATTTCGAGCATCCACGAAACTGCACTTGCATTGTCGGTTGCACCATTATATATACTATCGCCGTTAATGGGAGTGCCAATTCCCAGATGATCCCAATGAGCAGTGTAAATCACCACCTCGTCAGGCCTTTTCGAACCCTTTATTAACCCACAAACGTTCTTTGAGATTCCAAGATTAAAAGTGCTTTCAATTTTAGCGGAAGCAGTTACCGGCAATTTAAACGGTTTAAAATTTTTATCGATAGCTTTTTGTTTCAATTCTTCGAACGAGTAACCACAAGCCATAAAAATCTTTTCGGCCGATTCTTTTGTTATCCAACCTTCGAATGAACACCGATTTTTATGGCCATCTTTTGGTTCGGGAACCAACCGGGTTGTTTCGCCGTTGTTTCGCGCCACTTCCCATGGATATCCTGCAGGGCCGGTTTCGTGAACAATGAAACAAGCTTTTGCACCTTGCCGGGAGGCTTCTTCAAATTTATATGTCCACCGCCCGTAATATGTCATTGTATTCCCTTTAAAATATTCTTCTGAAGTTCCGTATCCCGGGTCGTTTACAAAAACAATAATCGTCTTTCCCTTTACATCAATTCCTTCAAAATCATTTCGTTTGAATTCAGGAGCATAAATTCCAAAACCCGCAAAAAATACTTCTGAATTTTCCAATAACATTTCATTTTCAACTTTTTGGGAGAATGCAACATATTCAGTTAATTTTTTAAAACCAATTTTACCCTTGGGAGTTACAAAATCCAAATTTTCAGATAGTTTTGAAGTTATCTTTAAAATGGGAACATCCTGAAAATAACTTCCATTGTTCGCCGCTTCAAGACCAATCTCTTTCATCTGACCTGAAATATAATCCAGAACCAACGGTTCAGCATCAGACATAGGAGCCCGCCCCATATATTTATCTGATGAAAGTTCGGCAATGTGCTTTTCAATATTACTATATGCAATTATTTGCTTTTCGTTCGAATTGCGAATTTTACTGCAACCAAATAATACCATTATAATATAGAAACAAAATACCCTATTTTTCATTGTTTATTTATTGGGTAATAATATCAAATTCAGCAATCCCAAGTCGGCCTTTTTCTTCGGCCGGTGATAAAGCACGAAATTTCACAAACCGTCCCTGCACAACATCAAAATCCTTTTTCTGAAGTACCGGATTATTTTTAATATTTGCAAAATCTCCTTCTGAAACCGGATTTCCCCAGTTCTTTCCATCTTTACTTACATAAAACTCGTAACGATTAATTATTCCAGGATTCCACCTTCCCTGATCGGGCAAATATGTAAATCCTGTAATATTCAATGTTTCAGACAAATCGATGATAAAATCAACAGGTGGTAAAATATCCAATGTCCATGCAGTTTTCGGATTTCCATCGAAAATAAATCTTGCTTGTTCGGCCGATTCAAATGCACCTGTTAATTTCCAGTTTTCTTTCGATATATCGAATTGGACTTCTGACACCGGGCTACCAGCTTTAGAACCTGGATCGACAACAATTGCTTTTACAGTTGCTTTCTTTTTCAGTAAAAAAGGTTCTGTATATATAAATGACTGCGCGGTAGGATAACTTCCATCGATTGTATAAAAAATATCGATTCCTGAATCGAATCCCTGAATTGAAACCTCTCCATTTTTATTTCTTTGAATTTCAGGTTCAACTATCACTTTGGGTGCTTTGTAAACGCCGATTTTTGAAATAACAGGACAAGCCCTTGAATCCTTGATATTCAGCCTTAATTGACCGGCAGTTACATTTGGAAAACGCAATATACGTTTTCGACCAATCGTAGTCTGTGCGTCAATTTGTTTCCATTCGTTCTCTGAAAAAACCTCCAGCGTAAACTGTTTTACCCGCTGCCCAAAACGAATATCTTCCTGAACCAGAAACCGGTTGAATTCAGTGGGTTCACCAAAATCTACTGTAATTGACGAAACAATAACTGAATCGTCGGTTGCCCAGTAATTATCAGGAATGTCATCAGCAACATTTTTGGCCTGATATTTTTTCGAATTCCCTCGTGTGTTTGTTGAAGTGATTTTTTTTCCTTCAACCAAATTCACTGCAAAATCTGATTTTATTGCTTCCGCAAGCAATAAAATTTGTTCCGCATCTTTTTCATGAATCAAACCTCTTGTA
>JBBIVS010000162.1:4499-7940 GCA_037439605.1 Draconibacterium sp.
ATTAATTAACAGTGAAGCATTTCTTCCAACCGAATGATAATAAATATCGAGCAAATGCGGCAATGTTTTCACCCGATAGTCTTCTGAAGTATGATAATACCACCCCGGGCGAATTGAGACATCAACTTCAGCCGGTAACCAGTGAGTACCATTTTCCTGACCTGATCGCAACCACTCCAAATCGGAAACAACTCCGGGCGCAACACTATCTTTATTCAACATACACCAATTGGTTTCCCGTGCCCAGCCTTCCTCGTTTCCAACCCATCTTATGTCAGGACCTGCATCGCTGAACATACAAGCATTTGGCTGTAGTTCGCGCACAATTTTATATGTATTTTCCCAGTCGTAATATGTTTTATTATCGATTTTACGGGTTTCGTTTGCTCCGCCATACCAGCCGTTTCCACCGTTGGCGCCATCGAACCAAACTTCGAACACTTCACCATAATTGGTAAGCAATTCGCGAAGTTGATTTCTGAAATAATCCAGGTATTCAGGTTTTCCATAATCGGCATGGTTGCGATCCCAGGGAGACAGATAAATTCCAAATTTTAATCCGTATTCTTTACATGCATCTGACAATTCGCGGACAACATCACCTTTCCCGTTTTTCCAGGGTGAGTTTTTCACCGAATGTTCGGTATATGCCGAAGGCCATAAACAAAATCCGTCGTGGTGTTTGGCAGTAATAATTAATCCTTTCATCCCGGCTTGCTTACACACTTTTGCCCACTGCCGGCAATCAAGTTCAGTTGGGTTAAACAATTCAGGACTTTCGTTCCCAAATCCCCACTCCATATTGGTGAACGTGTTCATATTGAAATGAACAAAAGCGTAAAATTCCAGTTCATGCCAGGCAAGTTGTCGTTCTGAAGGTAGAGGTAAAGCTGGTTTTGGAGGTTCAATGATATTTGTACATGAATAAACAAGTACAATTATGATTAGAATGAAAATTGACTTTGTCATAAACTTAACATAATTATAGATTGATATTTATTTAAAGATATTATTTTGAACAAATTAAACGAAATTAAAAAAAATTATTCTATCTTTACCGCTGACGCTAAATTTCATTTAAAAGACATAGAAAAGAGTTAATGGCATTTGGCCTTCGATATGGGATACGATTTCCCAGTTCGAAACCAGAAGCAATTATAAAAATAATATTTATAGTATTGTAATTTAGATACTTATAAAATATGGCATATAAATTGACAAATGAATTGCACGCTTTTTAAAGAAATAAGATATATACAGAGGATGCTGAAATGCCAGGATTTTTTTATTAATTTTTGTTTTGACTGCCGTTATTAACAGTAGTAAATTAACAGACAGGCGATTAGGTAATAATTGTTGAAAAATTTCAGAATAATAACTGAAATTTTAAAACATAATTTTGAACTTTAAAACGCTTTGTTAAGATAAAAAACTTAGGCTTTATCAGCAAAAAACAGGACGCATTAGCTAAAAATAAAAAAACCAAAGACATGAAAAAGTTTTTAATTGCACAAAAAATCAAGGATGACAAAATGTTGACATTCCAAACAAGAAGAATCTTTTTGTTTACTGTGATCATTACCATCTTTTTGTTTAGTTCTTTCGAATCTCAAAGTCAGAACTGTAATATTGTTAAGATTGATTGCCCACCTACATTTGTCAACATTTGTGCAGATAAAACGGTGAATGGTATTTTTGGCACAAATGTTTCATGGATTGAACCCAAATTTAAATTAGACTGCAGTACAACAGTTCCCGGAGAAGATTATTCATTTTATATTGAATTTAATCTTCCTGAAGGGCAAAGTACCTGCTGGGTTTATAATTATGTGCAACGTATTGGTTCAAATAACCTTAGACTATGGCAGTCAACAGGAATTTCAGGCACCAATCCTTATTTTATTACACCAACCCAATACTTTAATAATACTAACGGCACTCCCATAAACATGGAACTGATTGTTGGTAGTGGAAAAAATATAAACTGGATTCTTTCAGTTTTAAAGGGAAATACGGTGGTTTATACTCAGACCATTTCAGGTATTACTGCACCAGGGGGTTTAAGAACAATTACTATTCCGAACACTGTGCCCAATGGAGAATATAATCTTAAATTTGAATTTACCGGGAATGGCAATAATTCTTGTTATATCGACAGAATATTTTACGATGCAGTGCTTTCCGGGAATTCAAGTTGTGCTCAGGGAATAAACTTTTCTGTTATTTCAGATCGCAACCCAGGCGACTTCTTCCCGGTTGGGTCCACTACTGTAACCTACTCAGCAGTTTATACAAATGCCAGTGGCGTTACTCAAACAAAAACATGCCCTTTTAATGTTATTGTAAATGGGGTTTGGATTACGGCATCTAATGTAAATCCTCTTTGTGCAGGAGAAAATGGTAGTATCAATCTTTCTGTGACATCTGCAAATACTTCAACCAATAATTTAGTTTACACATTAAATAATGGCCCTCAAATTCCGTTCACTGGTACAGAAACAACAAATACTGTTACAGTTAATGGAACAATTACAACATCAATTAATGTAAATACTACTATTTCTAATCTGTCAGCAGGTACTTACAACTGGCTTGTAAAAGATATTGTCAGTGGTTGTGAAAAATCCGGTTCCATAAATATTATTCAACCTTCTCCTATTTCAGCATCTGCTGTTAAAAATAATGATGTTTCATGCTTTGGCGGTAATAACGGGAAACTAACTGTTACTGCATCAGGTGGTACAGGCACTTTATTGTACAGCATCAATGGGGGAACTTCGTACCAGGCATCAAATGTATTCAGTGGATTAACAGCTGGGACTTACACTGTTATTGTTAAAGATGCTAATAACTGTACAAAAGCATCAAATTCTATTACTATTTCTCAACCAACCACAATTATATGGTCTTGTCCTACTGTTGCTGCTTCGTGTCACAATGGAAATGATGGTTCTGCTACAATTACATTTAGTGGAGGAACTGCTCCTTATACATTAAGCATCAATGGAGGGCCATTTGTTCCCCAATCTTCACCTGTAACTTTTTCTAATTTGGCAGCAGGAAATTACACTAAGGTATTGAAGGATGCAAATGGTTGTATGAGATCCTCGTCATTTACCATAAATCAGCCTGCGGCCATTGCTGCCTCGGCTGTCAAAGACAACGACATTTCATGCAATGCCGGCAATGACGGTAAACTTACCGTGACCGCAACCGGGGGAACAGGAACTTTAACTTACAGCATTAATGGTGGAACTTCATACCAGACATCAAACGTTTTCAGCGGATTAATTGCTGGAAATTATACGGTTACTGTAAAAGATGCTAACAATTGTACTAAAACTACCAATGATGTTACCATTTCGCAACCAACCGCACTTGCTGCCTCGGCTGTTCAGGACAGTCCGGTTTCATGTAACGGCCTGGCCAACGGCGCTGCAA
>JBBIVS010000163.1:0-7518 GCA_037439605.1 Draconibacterium sp.
CCAAGAGACCATTAATATTTTGGTCTGCAAAGCTAAGAATTTTTGCAATTCTTACAAGGAGATGCATCGAAAAGAAATTATCCCCGGAGTTTCTGCCAGTTTGAATTTACACAGGCTTGTGATTTACCCGATTTAAAACCTGCTGATTTGGATTCAATTATATATGACTTAGGGTTTTTACCTTCTGAAAGTCTGGTTTTGATCCGCTTTACCCTGCTGGTCAAAACATTGCCTTCATTTAATGTATCTGATTCTAAAAACATGGATTTGTACTTCAAAAATTAATTTTTCAAATTTACGGATAATTTGTTTGAAAAATTGGATAAAAATCTTGTTTTTTGTGATTATTAAGATATTCTATAACATATAGTTTATCTTGTCATTGTAACGCTTACCTTTTCAATTTCACCACCCATAGGTGGATTCATTTTGGTGATTTTAATTTCTGTTTTCTTGATTTCAGTAAAATTGCTTTGCAAACAATCCAAAATCCGTTTTGCCACATTTTCAAGCAAATGCGATGGAATAGCCATCTCATTTTTTACAATGTCAAACAGACTCTGATAATTTACAGTATCATTTAAATTGTCTGAAATTGCCGCTTTTTCACAATCGGTTTCAATTTTCAGGTTGACTGTAAATTCATTTCCAACCACTTGTTCTGATTCAAAGTGGCCGTGAAACGCATAGAATTTCATCCCTTCAATTTCGATTATTCCCATTATTTTTTTAGCGAAATTAAGAATAAGTGACAAACCCCAATAAAACAGTCGGGGATTAATCGTTCTCACAAATCATTTTTTAATTTTGCGTTCAATTCATACAGACAAAAATTCACAAAATGGCAGAAAATAACAGTACAGTGGAAACTCTGGAAACTCAAAAAAAAGCAAATTTTATACATGCACTTATTGCCGATGATTTAAAACAGGGAAAAAATAATAACCGGGTTCATACCCGCTTCCCTCCGGAACCTAACGGTTATTTGCACATCGGACATGCTAAATCTATTTGCCTGAATTTTGGAATTGCCGAAAAGTTTGGTGGCAAATGTAATCTGCGATTCGATGATACAAATCCAACAAAAGAAGATGTTGAATATGTAGATTCGATAATGGAAGACGTCCGTTGGTTAGGATTTGACTGGGAAGACCGTTTGTATTATGCTTCCGATTATTTTGGAAAACTGCATGAATTTGCTGTTGAACTGATTAAAGATGGAAAAGCTTATGTTGACAATCAGGATGCTGAAACTATCAGTTCTCAGAAAGGAACACCTACCCGGCCAGGCACTGAAAGTCCATTTAGAAATCGTTCTGCTGAAGAAAATCTCGATTTATTTATACGAATGACAAATGGTGAATTTGAAGAAGGAGCTTGTGTTTTACGTGCAAAAATCGATATGAATTCGCCAAATATGCACATGCGAGATCCGATAATTTATCGGATTATGAAAGCAAATCATCACCGAACCGGCGATAAATGGTGTGTTTACCCGATGTACGATTTTGCGCACGGACAGTCTGATTTCTGGGAAGGAATTACACATTCAATTTGCACGCTCGAGTTTGAAGTTCACCGGCCTTTGTACAACTGGTTTATTGATCAGTTGCAGGAAACAGATTACCGGCCCCGCCAGATTGAGTTTGCCCGTTTGAACTTAACTTACACAGTGATGAGCAAACGAAAACTGCTTGAACTCGTTAAGGATAAGCATGTTAATGGATGGGGCGATCCACGGATGCCCACCATTTCAGGTTTGCGAAGAAGAGGTTACACACCTGAATCGATACGAAATTTTTCTGACCGGATTGGCGTAACCAAAGTGGATGGGGTGATAGATGTGTCGTTGCTGGAATACAGCGTGCGTGAGCACTTGAACAAAACAGCACAACGGGTTATGGGTGTATTAAATCCATTGAAAGTAATTATTTCCAATTACCCGGAAAACGAAGTTGAAGAGTTGGATGCTGTTAATAATCCTGAAGACCCTGAAATGGGAACAAGAAAAGTACCTTTTTCACGTGAGTTATATATTGAACAGGATGATTTCATGGAAAATCCTCCAAAAAAATTCTTCCGCTTATCACCCGGAACCGAAGTGCGTTTGCGGTATGCATATTTTATAACATGTACTGATGTTGTTAAAGACGAAAATGGCGAAATTAAGGAATTGCTGTGTACCTATGATCCTGCTTCAAGAGGGGGAAATTCGCCTGATGGACGTAAGGTAAAATCTACCATACACTGGGTTTCTGCAAAACATGCGGTAAAGTCGGAAGTAAGATTGTATGATCGATTGTTTAATGATGAAAACCCTGATGGGCACAAAGATGTGGATTTCAAGGAATTCATGAACCCCGATTCATTAAAGGTACTAACCGCTTGTTATATTGAGCCGTTTGTAAAAAATGCAAAACCGCTTGATCATTTTCAATTTGAACGGTTAGGCTATTTTAATCTCGATTATGATTCAACAGATAAAAAACCGGTTTTCAATTTAACAGTGAATTTGCGCGATTCATGGGCTAAAGAGCAAAATAAAAGTTAGCTGATCATAATTGGTCAGGCAATAAAGTTGAACACCGATTGACCAGATTTAACAGATTATCAATTTAAAAATCAGTCTTAATCAGCAATATCAATATTATCTGTGTTCCACTGATCTCACCTTCAAACCGGATTGAATTTATCTCTTCAAACCGAATATATTCATTTTACCGATTTAAACCCTATGTTAACCGAATGTTAAGTGTTTTGGTATGCCATGAATAACTATATTTGAACATGAATCAATAATATATTTCGTCATGGAAAGCAAACCACAAAATAACAATTCAAAGGTTGTTTTAGCCTGGATACTTATCGGAATTGGAATTATCTGGATTTTACGTAAAACAGGTTTGTATCTCGAAGCACATAATGCTTATTTTCAAAATATCATCTTTCCATTTAAAAGCGTCTTTCACGATTTAACCCACTTTCTTTTTTCATGGCAAATGGTTATAATTATTGTGGGTTTAATTCTGATGGCAGGTAAACGCTCTTCAGGAATTATTTTAATTGTGATTGGCGGAATTTTTCTTTTGCCAAAATTTCTGGTTGTGCCGGGATTAACATTTTCAATGGTATTTCCCCTGTTGCTTGTAGGTTTGGGAATTGCATTGATAGCGCGAAAAATTTAAATACGTTGAATTAAAGTAAAATACGCTTATAACCATAAAAATACAGTACAAAATGGATAACCGGGTTTCAGAAAATAAGAGGATTTATTTAGGGTTTTTTCTAATCGCTATCGGAGGGCTTTGGATTCTTGAAAGGTTGGATTTAATACCTGATATTTGGGAAGATATATTTATTTCATGGCAAATGCTGTTGATTGGAATTGGTGTGTTTTCTCTTATTGGAGGGAACAAAACAACCGGTACAATACTGATTTTAATTGGAGGATTTTTTTTAATCGACGATATTTTCACAATACCACGTGAATTGCGGCAAATTGGCTGGCCACTTGTGATAATAGGAATAGGTTTGGTTATGCTGATTACACATGGACGAAAAAAAACCGCTCCTCCGATAAATAATCAAAAGAATACCAGTGGAATGGACTATTTCGATGATTTTGTGATTTTTGGCGGGCGCGAGGTTTTTATTAATTCCCAAAACTTTTTAGGCGGTAAAACAACTTCTATGTTTGGCGGTACTGAATACGATTTGCGCCAGGCACAACTTTCGATGAATGGAGCTGTAATTGAATGTGTAAGTATTTTTGGAGGATGTGGCTTTAAAGTTCCGCCCGACTGGACAATTAAAAATGAAGTTACCGCCATTTTTGGGGCTTTCTCCGATAAAAGGGGTTCCACATTCGGACAAATGGTTTCCAATCCATCAAAAACACTGGTAATCAAGGGCTTTTCAGCTTTTGGCGGTGTTGAAATCAAACATTTTTAAGAAATGGATATTCGTCACCCCTTTTTAAATAATCCAAAAATTGCCCTTTATTACGGCTTTTTCTGGTTGGTTTCTGCACTGGTTATGATGATGATTTTGGTTTTTGCCAACGGTTTGGACTACTGGGGGGCATTCGTCGAAGTTTTTTCATCGATCATTGTTTTTGCTATTGTTGGTTCAGCTATCTGGTATGTTGTCAGGTTCAGCACCCTCGAAAATAACAGCGCTTTCAGGATTTTAATTTCACACATTATTGCAGCCTCCATTATTGTTTTTATTTACATGTACGTTGGTGTGATATTAATTAAATTACTGCATCCTGAAGCTATGGAATGGATGAAAAGGGGTTTGGCCAACCGCATCTTTGGCGGATATATGATGTATATTATTTATGTGGTTTTCTTCTATGCAATTAACTACTATTTCAGTTTTAAAGAAAAGGTACTAAACGAGGGGAAATTGCTATCCCTGGTAAAAGAGGCTGAACTTCATGCGCTGAAATCGCAAATCAATCCACATTTTTTATTTAACAGTCTGAATAGCATCTCCTCGCTTACCATGTCTGATCCTGCGCGGGCTCAGGAAATGGTAATAAATTTATCGCAACTGATGCGATATTCCCTGAAACACGACCAAAAAGAAAAAGTATTATTCAAACAGGAACTTGAAAACAATAAACTCTATCTTCAAATCGAGAAAGTACGTTTTGGAAGTAAGTTAAATCCGGTTTTCGAAATCGATGAGAACTGTATGAAAGCCGAAATACCAAATATGATTTTACAACCACTTTACGAGAATGCCATTAAATACGGAGTTTACGAAGCTACCGAACCTGTTGAAATTAAAACTGTTGCCAAATGTACCGGTGAATTTTTGCAGATAACAATCAGTAATCCCTTCGACTCGAGCACAACATCAAAAAGGGGGGAGGGAATCGGGCTGCGAAATATTCGCGACCGCCTGCAAATTATATTTGGTAATCCTTATTTGTTAAAACTCGAAGACAACAAAAAAGAATTTAAAGTAACTTTGACCATACCACAAAAAACAAAATAAAATGGCTGAAAAATTGCGTACCATCATTGTTGAAGACGAGGAATTAGCGCGTGAGTTGATGAAATCGTTTTTAAGCGAATCGGACAAAATTGAAATTATTGCCGAATGCGAAAATGGCTTCGAAGGGGTGAAAATGATTAATGAACTAAAACCCGATTTGGTTTTTCTCGATATTCAAATGCCCAAAATTACAGGATTCGAATTACTTGAATTACTGGATCATAAACCGCAAATTATTTTTGCAACTGCCTACGACCAGTTTGCCATTAAAGCATTTGAATATAATGCTGCTGATTATTTATTGAAACCCTATTCGAAATACAGGTTACTCGAAGCAGTTGACAAGGTTTTTGAACGAATTCAAAAGGATGGATTAACTTCAGACGTGGTAGAAAAAATCGGCAATTATCCTAAAGATGATTTTTTGGACAGGATTGTTGTAAAAGATCGCCACAAAATCCATATTATCCCGGTTGACCATATTCGCTATGTTGAATCGATGGATGATTATGTGATGATTTACACCACCGAAGGCCGGCACATGAAACAGAAAACAATGCACTATTTCGAAGATACGCTCAACCCGAAAGAATTTGTAAGGATTCACCGTTCTTATATTGTCAAAGTTTCTGAAATTAACGAGATTCAGCAGTACGAAAAAGAATCGTACATTGTTATTTTGCACGATAAAACCAAACTGAAAGTGAGCAAAACGGGGTACAAAAATTTAAAGGAAGTACTTAACTTTTAATTCCGATTTGCGTCAGGTTCAAATCCGGTTAACATTCAGCAGAAATAATTAAATTACACCCAAATAACAAATGTCATGGGTATATTTATAGCAATAACAATTATTCTGCTTTGGCTTGTGCATCTTGTTTATGCCCTGTTTTTTGTTGAAATCAATTGTGGTTTATCTTCACATTTTAATTCAAACCTATTTTTACACAGGATTATTTATTACCGGTCACGATGCAATGCACGGAATTGTTGCCCGAAACCGAAAATTGAATAATTTTTTCGGTCATCTGGCAACCACTTTTTTCGCATTTCTATCGTTTAATATACTTTCAAAAAAACATTACCTGCACCATCGGTTTGTTACAACAGAAGAGGTTCCTGATTTTTCACCCAAAAGCAACAATTTTTTTGTCTGGTGGTTTATTTTTACGTAAAACTACACCACCTGGTGGCAGATTTTGTCGATGGCAATTACTTTTAATATCCTTCTGCTGCGGTTTTCCGAAGCACAGCTTTTGGCTTTTTGGGTTGCACCGGCTATACTTTCTACAATGCAACTTTTCTTTTTCGGAACTTTTCTACCTCACCTGCGTCCGTTTTCCGAAGAAATGAAACCACATTATTCGCGTTCACTCAAAAGAAATCATTTGTGGGCTATGCTTTCCTGCTATTTCTTCGGATATCATTGGGAGCATCATGAATCACCAACAACTCCCAGGTGGAAACTTTACCAGATAAAATCAAATTAAAACAACTCATCCGGTATAACCGGTACTTTCTTTTTGCTTTTTTTCCAGAATTGTGATTTTTGTCGCGATTGATGTTTATTTTCGTTTGTACTTTGGAAAACTTGATTAAAACCAACTTAATTTAATCTGACATTCAATTTTTTAAAAATAAAAACATGAGAAAATTTGTATTAATTTTTATTGCAGTTGCTTTTGTCGCAACAGTTGTTTTGGCCCAAAAGAAAAAAGATGAAAAGAAAGAAGAAGAAAAGACCTTCATCAACAGCAATTTGATGAGTGGATTAAAATTCCGCAACATTGGCCCGGCCTGGGCAAGTGGGAGAATAGCCGACTTTGCGGTAAATCCGGCAAATCCGAAAGAATATTATGTTGCCGTTGCTAGTGGCCACGTGTGGAAAACCACAAACAACGGAACTACCTGGTCGCCGGTATTCGATAATTATGGCGCATATTCGATTGGTGAAGTTGAACTTGATCCGAATAACAGTAACGTAGTTTGGGTTGGCACCGGAGAAAACAATCACCAACGTGCTTTGGGATACGGAGATGGGGTTTATAAATCGCTCGATGGTGGGAAATCGTTTAAAAACATGGGTTTGAAAGAAAGTCGCCAGATTGGCGGAATTGTTATCGACCCGCGAAATTCAGACATTGTTTTTGTGGCTGCTGAAGGTTCGGCCTGGGGGCCGGGCGGAGAGCGCGGTTTGTACAAAACCACCGATGGCGGTGAAACCTGGAAAAAAGTGCTCGAAATCAGTGAAAACACGGGGGTAAACAATGTGAAAATCGACCCTTCGAATCCCGATATTATGTATGCCACTTCAGAACAAAGGCGCAGAACCTGGTTTACAAAAATTGGTGGCGGCCCAGAATCGGCAGTTTACAAATCAACTAACGGCGGCGAAACATGGCGGAAAATAATGAAAGGTCTGCCTTCGGTTGATATTGGCGGAATGGGAATCGATGTCTCTCCCGTTAATCCGAATGTGGTTTACCTGATAGTTGAGGCGGCAGAAGCAAA
>JBBIVS010000163.1:7589-7868 GCA_037439605.1 Draconibacterium sp.
TATTACAACGAAATTTACTGCGACCCAAAAGATGTTGACAAAGTTTATTCGGTTGAAACGGTATCCCGGTTCACAAAAGATGGCGGAAAAACCTGGACCACAATCAGCACCGACGGCAGACATGTTGACGACCATGCGCTTTGGATTGACCCTGCTGACACCGGCCACTATATTATTGGCGGCGACGGCGGAATTTATGAAACCTGGGATGGCGGAAAGACCTTCGATTTTAAGGAAAATCTCCCGGTAACACAGTTTTACCGGGTGAATGTTGACAAT
>JBBIVS010000164.1:0-7800 GCA_037439605.1 Draconibacterium sp.
ACAACAGTAAAATAAATATTGCCGACTTTGGTAATTTAAAACCTGCAATCAGTTTAAAAGGTAATTATCAGGCATTACGCGATATTGTTGATTATTTTAACGAACTAAAAATTGTAACGGTTGTAATTGGCGGCAGTCAGGACTTAAGTATTGGGATTTGTGAAGCGTTTTCGCGAAATCCCTGGTTTTCTTTTACAACTGTTGATGCTTTTTTGGATATAAAAAAGGATAAAGAGCCTTTCAGTTCGTCAAATTATCTTTCAAGGTTATTTAGCCATCAACCACAAATTTTTCAATTTAACATCATTGGGTTTCAAAATCATTATTTGCCTGCAGGCTTACTTGATAAGATGAAAACCATGAGCGAACACATCCGGTTAGGCAGTTTACGCGACAATATTGGTTTGGCAGAACCGGTTTTTAGAAATACCGATTTTTTGTCATTTGACATAATTTCATTGAAAAGCTCCGATGCACCTGGTAGTTCACAAGTAAATCCAAATGGATTGCGCAGCGAAGAGGCCTGCCAGTTGGCTAAATATGCGGGATTAAGCACCCGGATCAAGGTATTCGGTTTGTTTGAGGTTGAACCTGAAAACGACCTTAATAATTTAACTGTTGCACTTGCTGCGCAAATAATCTGGTATTTCGTTGAAGGGTTTATCAATCGCTGCCACGAAACGCCCGATTTAAATCAAAATAGTAAAACATATCAGGTTGAAATCGAAAGTATTGATAAACCAATGATATTTTTTAAAAATACATTAACTAACCAGTGGTGGATGGAATTAGAAACAACTGAAAACACAAAACTACATATCGCATGCTCTGAAAAGGAATATGTACAGGCATCAAAAAATGAAATTCCGGAATTATGGTTGAAATATTTGCAAAAAATTGATAACAGGTTAAAATAAAGGCTGAAAGCCAACGTTCATTGCATACTTAGGTAACAGAAGTTTGTTTCAAACCACATTTTTTTATTTCTTTATCACAAATTGAATGGACCATTTAAGCTGCATCCTAAAAGGAGTATGAAAAAAATATTTTCTTTCTTATATTTATTAATTATCGTTAAATTAGCAGCCTTTAGTCAGCAGGATCCGCAGTTTACAAACAACATGTTTTACAAGTTGGGGGTAAACCCGGGGTTTGCGGGCGCCGAGGGTACCATAAGTGGTATATTATTAAATCGTTACCAGTGGGTTGGGTTTGAAGGAGCTCCAAAAACGTTGATTTTTAGCGCCGATGCAACGATTAATGCTTTTGGTTCTCCGGGAGGAATTGGTTTAAATATAGTTAGCGACGAGTTAGGTTTTGAGAAAAATACACAGATAAACGTCAATTATGCATACAGTAAAACCCTGCGGGCAGGAAAGCTTGGGATTGGATTATCGTTGGGGTTGTACAATAAAAGCATAAATGGAGAGTGGGAAGTGCCGGAAGATAATTTGGGAATATACACACAACCAAGTTCTGATCCGGCAATACCACAGGGAGAAGTAAGCCAATTGGCATTGGATGCAGGGTTGGGGTTATATTTGTCTTCAAATCGATACTTCGTTGGCGCTTCGGTTACTCATATTAACCAGGCATCAATTAAGTTTAGCGATTTGGCCAGTACATTTTTGGTTCGTCACTACTATTTAATGGGTGGATACAATATTAAAATGTCTGATCCGTTATTTGAGTTACGACCTTCGTTCTTGTTTAAATCTGATTTAGCCAGTTGGCAATTGGATTTAAACACAAATATTGTTTTTAACGAACGATTTTGGGGAGGGATTACATATCGTGTGCAGGACGCAATTGCGCTTTTAATGGGAATGGAAATGGAAAATGGGTTGCGGTTTGGTTATTCCTTTGACTTGGTAACTTCGGCATTATCGCGTTATGGATATGGGTCGCATGAAATTTTTGTGAGTTATTCATTAAATTTGGAACGAAGCCGGAACCAAAAATATAAAAGTATTAGATTTTTATAAAACAACGATATTAAGTAAAACAATGATACACAACGTCAGATAAGCTGAACCTTTAAAAACTATCTTACCAAATGTCTCATGTTTTACCGTAAGGATAAAAGATTAAAAACAAATGAAAAAACTTATTTTAATTGCTTTTGTGCTTTGGAGCATATTCATTTTTTCCGGATGCAGTAAATCAGGCAATGGTGAACTTGTTGGAGTGCAGGACAGACCAAAATGGCGAGAATCACAGCCTTATGGAATGGTGTTTGTCAGAAAGGGAAGTTTTAACATTGGGCCAAGCGACCAGGATGCAAGTACTGCCGGTGTGCCAACCAAAACTGTTTCACAGGAGGCATTTTGGATGGACGATACGGAAATCACCAATAATGAATACCGCCAGTTTGTTAACTGGGTAAAAGATTCAATAGCCCGAAAAATGTTGGGAGAACAATTTCCTGAGTTTTTAATCACTGAAGATAGAGATAATAACCCCATAGAACCTCCGGTAATCAACTGGCGAGAAAAAATCGACTGGAAAGATCCTGATTACCTGATGGCAATGGAAGATTTGTTTATTCCTGAAAACGAAAGATTCTTTGGAAAAAGGGAAGTTGACGCCCGTAAACTTGTTTATGAATATTGGTGGATTGATTTGCACCAGGCCGCAAAACGCAGCAACAGTTATAATTTCAAAACACAGCAATACGAAGGAAATGTTTACAATGCTGAAGGAGAACTGGTACCAATTACAAACCGTTCGTCATTTATAATGAGAGATCAGGTTCATGTATATCCCGATACTTTGACATGGATCCGCGATTTTACTTATTCATATAACGAACCCCTGGCAACCCGTTATTTCTGGCATCCCGGGTTTGATGATTATCCGGTGGTAGGCGTCAACTGGAAACAGGCGATTGCATTTTGCAACTGGAGAACTAAAATCCATAACGATTATTTATCCTCGAAAAAAGAAGCTACATTACAGGCATACCGTTTGCCGACAGAAGTTGAATGGGAATATGCTGCGCGGGGTGGAAAAGGCTTTTCGATGTATCCCTGGGGAAACTATTACACCCGCAATGACAAAGGCGTGTTTCTGGCCAACTTTAAACCCTTGCGCGGGAATTATGTGGAGGACGGAGGAATTGCCACAATGAAGGTCGGAAGTTATGATCCCAATGAATATGGCATCTACGATATGGCCGGCAATGTTGCAGAATGGACGGAAACTGCTTATGACGAAGCAGGATACAATTACTTTGGGGATTTAAACCCAACTTTTACTTACAACGCAAGAGCTGATGAACCGCCCGTTATGAAACGGAAAGTGGTTCGCGGAGGTTCATGGAAAGATATTGCTTCGTTTATTCAGGTTTCAACCCGTAATTACGAATACCAGGACACTACCAAATCATACATCGGTTTCAGGTGTGTGCGATCTACATTTGGCCAGGAATTTAAATAATGTTATTAACCTAATTTGATATATGAAATGAATATAGGAGAACTTATTAAAACAAAAAGGTGGAAAACATTCATGGGCTATGTTTATGGATGGGGTGCGGCAATTGTAATGATTGGGGCGCTGTTCAAACTCGAACACCTTAAATATTCAGGGGTGCTGCTTGCAATTGGCCTTATCACCGAGGCATTTATCTTCTTCTTATCTGCGTTCGAACCTCCGCTGGAATTACCTGACTGGAGCAAAGTGTACCCTGAATTAAGCGAAGATTATGAACTGGAAAGTATTGAGCAGTTAGGAAAGAAAAACAAAAATGGTTTTAACGACTTGTTTGGAAGCAGTGAATTAACCCCTGAACTGATTGATAAAGTTGGGAAAGGTTTGGCTAATTTAAGCAATACAGCAAAGGGAATCAGCGATATTACAACTGCAACCCTTGCAACCGATATGTATGTTAAAAATCTGAGCACGGCTTCTGAATCGATGGGTAACCTGGCCGAGATAAACAACAAAGCCAATGTTACAATTAATAAAACAGTTGATACATTAATTGAATCATACTCAACCACCGCTCAGAAAATTTCGGAAACCGGTCGCGGGGCGATTGAAAATATGCATATAAGCGGCGAAAAATTCTCTGCTGTTTTGGCCGAAACCACCAAAAAACTGGCTGAAACATACAGCAATGCCGGAAATTCGGTGTCAACTGAAATTGAAAATATAAAAGACAGCTCGAAACAATATGCTTCAAATCTGCAAAAATTAAACGGTAACCTGGGCATTTTTAATTCGACCCTGGAAACTCAGCTAAAGGGAACAGAAGAACAGTTCAAAGCCACACAGAACTTTAGTAAAGATTTAATGGCAATGAACAGTATTATTGCATCTTCGGTTGAGGAATTAAAGAAATACAAGGAAAACGCTGAACAGCTCAATAAACATCTTGAATCGTTGAATACCATTTATGGAAACATGCTTGGTGCCATGAGTTATAAAAAATAACAATTGTAGAACTGGATTATGGGTGCAAAAAATTGCCCGGAAACCCCGAGGCAAAAAATGATAAATATGATGTACATCGTGCTTACAGCAATGCTTGCACTAAATGTATCATCTGAAGTGCTTGAGGCTTTCAAACTGATTGACTCAAGTCTTATCCATACCTTGAATACTGTGGATTTAAAAAATCAGCAAATTTATTCTTCATTCGACCAGGCTTATATGGAAAACCCGGCTAAAGTGCAGGAATGGAAACAAAAAGCTGATGAAGTTAAAATTAAATCAAAAGAAATAAGCCAGTATATTTCGCTATTAAAAGAAAACCTGGTAAAATATTCCGGCAGTGAAATAATTAATGAAAATAATCCTTATGATCCACGAAGATTTAACCTGGTTGTTGAAAAAGGAGACACACTCGAAATAAAAAAAGAAGATGATTTAAACGGAACCTCCGAATTTATGATTACACAAGGTAATGCTGCTGTGCTGAAAGAAAAAATTGTTGCATATAAAAATGAGATGATAAAATTGCTTGAAGATGATGATGAATACATTAAACAAACAATTTTAAGTACGCTGGAAACTTCCGATCCGATACCGGGAAAAATAAGTGATAAAAAAACCTGGGAGTCGTTACATTTTGAAAACACACCACTTGCAGCGATTCTTACAGTGCTTTCCAAAATTCAGATTGATGTTAAAAACACTGAAGCAAACATGCTTAGCTACCTGTATTCTCAAATTGATGCAGGTTCGTTTAAATTTAATAAACTTGGCGCAAGGGTAATAGCCAATTCGAATGTTTTATTTCAGGGCGAATCTTATGTGGCTGAAGTATTTTTAGCTGCTGAAGATACCACACAGCAGCCGGAAATTTTTATCAACGGAAAACCAGCTGAAGTTGCTGATGGAAAGGCTATTTATAAAGTTGGAACCAACGACCCGGGTGTTTTTAAATGGAGTGGTTTGATAAAATATAAAACTCCCGATGGGGTTTTTAAAGATTACAAGTTTGAACAAACTTACCAGGTAACCAAACCAGGTATAACCATGTCGGCAACCCGGATGAATGTTTTTTACCGTGGACTGGACAACCCTTTTGATATTGCCAGCGGAATTCCAAAAGAAGACCTTGAAGTTGAAATGACTAATGGAAAAGTTACAAAATCAGGCGACGCATTTGTTATTCGTCCCACCGAACTTGACGAACAGGGAAAACGCACAAAAGTAAGTGTTTATGCAAATATTAATGGCGTAAGAAAATTGGTAGGCACAACTGACTGGCGTGTTAAAAAAGTTCCTGATCCCGTTGCACAGGTTGCCGGTTTATCAGGTGGCGATATTCGAAGGGAAAGATTACAGGTTGAGGACGGTATTATGGCAGTTCTCGAGGATTTTGATTTTGACTTTAAGTATAAGGTAACCGAATTCGAAATTCAAACCACAATTGCAGGCGGATATATCGACAGGAAAACGTCAAAATCAAATCGTTTTACACCCGAACAAAAGGAACAGTTAAGAAGAGTTCAACCCGAAAGTATCGTTTATATCAGTAATATAAAAGCGGTTGGAGACGATGGCAGTACCCGCGATCTCGACCCAATTTCATTTAAAGTACGATAATTATGAAAAAGTTAGTTGCATATTTGGGAGCAATCGTGTTTTTGCTCGTTTTAAACGGAAAACAAGCTGATGCGCAAATTGTTAATGGCGCTTACAAACGTACCGACATCATTCAGAAAAAACCAATGCCGTTACCAGCAGTTCGGGAAGCAGATGTTTTTTGGTCGAAAAAATTATGGCGGATAATTGATTTACGTGAAAAGATGAACCTCCCGCTTTATTATCCAACAATTGAAATGGATGGACGTATGAACTTAATTTCATTGCTGCTCAATGGAATTGAAAACGGACAAATAACACCGTATGATGCAAGTTTGGATGACGATTTTAAAGTTCCGATGTCGTATGAGCAGGTAAAAGCATCATTCGGGGCAGAAGCAACCACCGAGGAAAAAATAGATTTCGATACCGGCGAGCGAACGATGGTAACCATTCAGGGTGAAATAAGGCCCAACGATATAAAACAATATATGATTAAGGAAGAATGGTATTTCGATAAACAAAACTCAACAATGAATGTGAGAATACTCGGAATATGTCCGATTCGTGAATTTGTAAGGGCTAACGATCCCTCCGGTCAGATACAGCGCCAAAAACTTTTTTGGGTATATTATCCCGAAGCAAGACCGTTATTGTCAACCAATCTTGTTTTAAATCCTTATAACTCAGCTCAACAGGTATCTTTTGACGATTTGTTTATCAAAAGAACTTTCAACAGCTACATAGTAACCATGGAAAACGTATATAATAACCGCGAAATCAGCGCTTATTTAATTGGCAAGGACGCCATGCTTGAATCGAAACGGATAGAAGATGAAATATTCAACTACGAACAAGACCTTTGGGAATATTAATCTGTGAAAAAAGCAATCATATACATTGGCCTTGTACTTGGGTTGCTTTTCAGTTCATGTCAAAAACCTGATAACTATTTACCTGGCCGAAACAATAACAAAGGGCAATGGTTCGAACCAGCGCCGTTTGGTATGGCGTATATACAGCGCGGCTCATTTAATATAGGGCCGTCTGATGATGAAATCAACGAGTTAACGCGTACTAAAACAGTTTCGGTTGAGGCATTCTGGATGGACGATACCGAAATAACAAATAACGAATACCGTCAGTTTGTTTATTGGGTGAGGGATTCAATTGCCCGAAAACTGCTCGGAGAAACGATTCCTGATTATCTTATTACAGCTGACAACAACGATGTTCCTCTCGATAATCCGGTAATTAACTGGAAAGAAAAAATAAACTGGAAGGATCATGAAACAATCATGGCATTGGAAGAACTTTATATTCCGGAAAATGAACGGCTCACATTTAACAAAGAAATTGATTCGCGAAAACTTATTTATGATTATTATTGGGTCGATTACAATCAGGCTGCAAAACGGAGCAACAGTTACAATTTCGAAACAAAAAAATATGATGGGGCAGTTTTTAACAGCGAAGGCGAAATAACACCAATTGAAAACAGGAGTTCATTCCTGATGCATGAATCGGTACCTGTTTACCCAGATACACTTTGCTGGATACGCGACTTCGCTTACACTTACAATGAGCCTTTAACACTGAAATATTTTTCGCATGTTGCATTCGATGATTACCCTGTGATTGGTGTAACCTGGAAACAGGCCAATGCCTTTTGTCATTGGCGGACCAACCTGAAAGTAATTTCAAATTCACGGGCCAAGGAAACTCCTGCTCACGATTTCAGGCTGCCTACCGAATCTGAATTGG